>DNGF01000194.1:1940-3503 GCA_003486665.1 Oscillospiraceae bacterium | reverse complement strand
CAGCTGAGCTTTTGCTCGGCAGCGAACGGCAATAAAAAAATAAAGCTATATTTCACATTACATGGGCATATGCCGAACGTGAAATATAGCTTTTTTATATGATGTAAAGTTTACATAATAATATCCAGAACAAGCATTGAAATACTTGCGGGAATTCCGAGACAGACGGCGGCAAGAACCGTATACCAGTTTACGGCGAGTGTTACACCCGTCAGCAGACCGAGCGCGTTCACGGCGAGGAGAGCCGCCAAGCCCTGAAATGCCGAGAGAAAAATGCCCTTAAAGAAGCTGCCCTTTTTGAACATCGTGATTATCGGTATCAGCAGAACAATGCAAACGCAGGCAATCAGCGCGTATTTCATTTAAAATCACCCTTTGATCCTATTTCGCCGCAAAGCCTTTCGAGCTTTGCTTTCTTTATCAGAAAACTGTACTGCGTTTCAAGCTCTTTCATTCTGTAAATCAACGCTTCAATTATCAAAGGATCGGTCGCTTCGTTGAAGCGCGCGTATGTACCCTGAAGCTGGAGCCTGATGTTTTCTGCCGTTTGAGTAACATTTCTGTCGTAATTATATATCCTGTCAGTATCCGAAAAAATATCAAAAATCATTTTGCGTCCCTCCGATAAAATAATATTGATAAGACAAGCAAAATATGATAGAATAAAGCATAAATTTTATGGAGAGATAAGTATGATTTACGACATTATAATCATCGGAGCGGGAGCTTCGGGACTCGCGGCGGCAATCGCGGCAAAGCGGGATAATCGTACTCTTAATATAGCGGCTGTTGAGGCTTTGCCGAGGGTCGGCAAAAAAATTCTTGCAACAGGTAACGGAAGATGTAATTTAACAAATACAAGAGCCTCGGCGGAGAATTATACCAATTCGGAATTTGCAAGGAATGCGCTGAGAGAATATCCGCCCGAAAGGGTGATTGATTTCTTTCGCTCAATCGGTCTTTCGTGCGTTACGGACGGCGAGGGCAGGGCATATCCGATGAGCAACACGGCGGCGTCGGTGCTTGACGCGCTTCGCTTTGAGTGTGAAAGACTCGGCGTTGAATTCATCTGCGAAAAGCACGTTGACAGTGTTAAAAAGACAAACGGAATCTTCACTGTAGGTAAGCTTGTTGCAAAAAAGGTTATAATCTGTACGGGCGGCTGTGCATCGGGTTCACATGGTTCGGACGGCAGCGGCTTTGAGCTGCTGAAGTCGTTCGGACATCATATAACCGAGGTTTATCCCGGTCTTGTTCAGCTCACCGTAAAGGAAAACACAAAAATGCTTAAGGGCGTCAGAGTTAAGGCGGCTGTTTCGCTTATGAGCAGCGGAAAAACGGTTGACGGTGCAGCAGGAGAGGTTCTTTTTACCGATTACGGACTTTCCGGAATATCGGTTATGGACATCAGCCGAAGTGTTAAGGACGGAGATTACAACTGCCTTATCAATGCCTTGCCCAGATGTGAGGAGGGTGAGATCCTTGAATTTCTGCTTTCGCTCAGCGGAGAAATGCCGATAGAAAACGCGCTTTCGGGTATGATGCCGAGAACGCTTTGCCGAT
>DNGF01000194.1:1616-1900 GCA_003486665.1 Oscillospiraceae bacterium | reverse complement strand
GCGGCATTGACTCGCTCGTTCCGCTCGGTGAAATCGGCAGAGAGAAGCTGAAAAAAATCATTGCAACGGCAAGATGTCTTGAATTTACAATAAGCGGTACAAAGGGCTTCAAAAACGCGCAGATAAGCGTTGGCGGAGCGGACGTTCATGAGTTCAACAGTAAAACGATGGAGTCGAAGCTCGTAAAGGGCTTGTTCTGCGCCGGCGAGGTTCTGGACGTAGACGGCATTTGCGGCGGCTTCAATCTTCAATGGGCATGGGCGAGCGGCTTGCTTGCAGGTCGG
>DNGF01000194.1:383-1602 GCA_003486665.1 Oscillospiraceae bacterium | reverse complement strand
GAATAATATGCTTACTGCTTGCGATGCTGACTCTCAGCTCGTGTGCGGTTCTTGATAAATCACAAAAGAGCAAAAAGCCTTCGGGCAAGGAGATTTCCGCCGTGTGGATATCCTACAATGAGCTTTCGATGAAGGATGAGGACGGCGGCGATGAGGCTTCTTTCCGTAAAAAGATCCGAAAAATGTTCGATAACTGTGCCGAACTCGGAATCAACACCGTATTCGCACAGGTCAGACCGTTCTGCGATGCGATGTATCCGTCCGAGATATTCCCGTGGTCGGCATATCTGACGGGATATCAGGGCGATCCCGTCTATTACGATCCGCTTGAAATAATGGTAGAAGAGGCTCATGAACGGGGAATGGGGCTTCACGCATGGATTAATCCTTTCAGGGTATCCTTTGATACGGATACCGATAAGCTCAGCAGGAAGAATCCCGCAAAAATACTTCTGAGCGACGAAAAAACAAAAAACCGTGTTGTTACGGCAGACGGCGGACTGTATCTTTGCCCTGCCTCAACTGAGAATCACAAGCTGATAATTGACGGCGTGCGTGAAATTATACAGAACTATGATGTTGACGGAATACATATTGACGATTATTTTTATCCGTCAACAGATGAGTCCGTTGATAAGGCTTTCTATGACGAATACAAAAAGAACGGCGGTAAGCTGTTCTATGACAAATGGCGCCTTGATGTTATTTCCGCGTTTGTTTCGCAGATGTATACGGCGATAAAGAGCGAGAACAAGGACTGTGTTTTTTCAATAAGTCCTGCCGGAAATATCAATAATAACTATGAAGAGGAATACGCCGATGTTGAACGCTGGTGTTCCGAGCGCGGATACTGCGACTGGATAATCCCACAGCTTTATTACGGCTTTGAGGATGAGGTCGTTCCGTTCGACAAGGCGTGCGAAAACTGGTCGAAGCTTGATACGATCGGCGCGGTTCGCATGATCTACGGAATTGCCGCGTACAAAATAAATGACAGCGATGAAGAATTTGATGCAGGGAACGGAATAATTGAAAAAGAAATATCCGCCGCGAAAGCAACGGATAATTATGGTGGTGTTGCGTTTTTCTCCTATTCGGCGCTTGCAAATCCCGACTTCAGCGAGGAATTCAAAAACATTAAATCATCTGTTTTCACCGAAACGGCGGCGGAAAAAGAAGGAGAGCAGGGTAGCGGGGATACAGAGTAAAAACCATAAAA
>DNGF01000194.1:0-342 GCA_003486665.1 Oscillospiraceae bacterium | reverse complement strand
CATATCTGACCGAGAATATTGTACTTTTCCTCGGAGTAATCCCAGACCTGCATATGAAAGCCTCGGTTTACGATACAGCCTACAATGAATTCAAGCGCCGTTATTATCGCGCATCCGGCAAGGCAGCGGACAATAAGACTTTTTGCTTTGATCTTTATGTTTGTGATGTAAATGATCAGCAGCGCCGCTCCGCCCGTGATCGTCATTGTCCAGTGGGTAAAGCCGCGAAAAATGACCTCGATCAGGCTGTAAATTATTCCTCCCGATGCAAATACAACAAAATATTCTTTGAATTTATCCATAATATCACCTATATTATGATAACCTCAAAAGCAAAAAAGA
>DNGF01000227.1 GCA_003486665.1 Oscillospiraceae bacterium | reverse complement strand
AGCGGACGACCGATGGTCGCCACTACAAAAGGATTGAATTTACTGCTTCTTTTTGTTATTTTGATATTCTCTTTTATCTTAATAAATAACCCCTTCATCGCCCAATTAATCAAAAACTCGAAAGGACATGATCAAAATGGTATTATCAACGCAAACATCAATCGGCTCGAAGCGCTTCGGCGATGAAAAAAATGTGCGCTTGATATGCGAAGCCGGCTTTGACGCACTGGACTATTCAATGTTCTGTATGCAGGACGATGATAATATTCTCAATCAGTCCGACTACCTTGAACACATTCTTGAAGTGAAAAGGATAGTTGAAAGCTTCGGCAAATACTTTAATCAGGCTCATGCGCCCTTTCCGAGCTTTAGGGTCGGGGATGATACATACAATACGGTGATTCTCGAAAAGATCAAGCGCTCAATAGAGATCGCAGGTATCCTCGGAGCGAAAAACATTGTTATCCATCCGACCTATTACGGTAAGGACAGTAAGAGAAATCTTGAGCTGAACGCGGAGTTTTATAACAATCTTATTCCGCTTTGCAAGGAGTATAATATTAAAATCGCCTGTGAGAATATGTTTGGCAGGGACCACCGCAGAAACTGCATAGTTCCGAACATTTGCAGTGTCGGCGAGGAGTTCAGAGCCATGATGGATATGCTCGATCCGCAGTATTTTACCGCCTGTGTCGATATCGGTCACGCAGGTCTTGTCGGAACGACAGCTCCGGAAATGCTCAGAACGCTCGGTCATGATTATGTCGGCTGTCTGCACGTTCATGATAACGACTATCTGGAGGACAGGCATTGTCCGCCGTATTTCTTCGACCTCGACTGGGAGGAGATAACGCAGGCACTTGCCGATATTGATTACAAAGGCGATTTCACTTTTGAATCTGACTATTTCCTTGTCAACTTTCCCGATGAGGTTTTTCCGGCGGCATATAAACTTCTGCACGATATCGGCAGAAGTCTTATAAAGAAAATTGAAAATAAAAGGGAGGAGAAAATTTATGGCAATGCTTGAATGTGATCTTCACGGTTCGTTGTTTGAGATCAGTGAAGCGATCGACAGCGCAGTTAACAAGAGTATCTCGGCTTCGGTTGAGGACGAGTCGTACTGCGAGAAAGGGGACTGCGCCTGCTCGGTCAAGGTCTATGAGCGTTACAGCTACATAGGCGGCAACAGAGTCAGCCTGAGCGTTACGCTCTTTGCCTGCGGTGATGACGTGCATCTCACGGCGATAAGCTCAGGAGGCAGTCAGGCAGTATTTTTTAAGATCAACACATGGGGCGAGGACGCATTTCTCGATACCATCCGTGACACGGTTGAACAATTTACATAAAAGGAGATTTTTAAAATGAAAAAGTTTATTTCGGTTCTTTCCGCACTTTCACTTGCGGCAGCGTTGACTGTCGGTTCATCGGCGGCGCTTCTCGGAGATGTTGACAGAAGCGGTAATGTCAATTCGGCGGACGCGCTTTTGATTTTGAAATACAGCGTAGGACTGGCGGTCGGAGATTTTAAAAGCTATCTTGCTGACATAAACGGCGACGGAACGATAAATTCGGCGGATGCGCTTACCGCACTCAGAATTTCCGTCGGCATGGAGGAGAGCAAGAACATTGACACTCTCTTGTATGAGCAGGAGGAAATGCTGGATTTCTACAACAAGGCTATCGACAGAACATATGAAAAGACAAAGAAAATAAGAGGCACTCTTGAAGATGAATGCGATATCTATATTGACAACGAGGGCGAGCATTTTAACGAGGGCCCCGAAGAATACGAGATCAATTTTGTTAACGGCAAGGATGAAGAGGGGTACACTCCGTACGCCTATGCTCCTGCGTCTTCGCTGGATTTAATGATGGTAAGCGATATTAAGCTTCAGAAAAACGGCGACGGCTACACCGCCGAGGTTTATATAAAGCCCGAAACCGTTGATAATTTTATCATGGACAAGCTGTATTATCAGTACGCGGGCGGAATGCCGATCATTTATCAGAACGGCGATGAATTTGAATACGTTTTTTGCCTGACCTCATATCCGGGAACCTATGTAAAAGCGGAAATTGATAAGGATGGTTATGTTACCTCTTTCTATGTCGATGTTCCGTACTCGACAAATTCGTACATCGAGTATTATGTTGACGGAGAATGCTGTCACAACGAGATCAAGGAAGAGGGACGCAGACAGCACCATATTTACATAGAAACCGTTTAATCGAAGCTGAAATATGTTAAGAATAAGGAGTGACTTTTAAATGAAAAAGCTTATTTCAATTATTTCCGCACTTTCGCTTGCGGCTGCATTGACCGTAGGCTCATCGGCGGCTTTGCTCGGCGATGTCAACGGTGACGGAAAAATCAATTCCGCGGACGCGCTCAGCGTGCTTCAGTACAGCGTAGGAATGAATGTTAAAAACTTTAACAAAAGCAATGCCGATATGGACGGCAACGGCAATATTAATTCCGCGGATGCGCTGAAAATTCTGAGAATTGCCGTGGGACTTGATACCTCGGACAATGTGCCGACTGTAAAAAGCGAGATAGTAAAATATTATAATGACGCTCTCAAAAAGACCTATGCACAGACGAAAAGAGCGACCGTAACCCAGAGCGACAGCGGAACCTATACGCTTAACGGCAAGAGCGGAACGATCGAAGCAGAGCCGTATACAGTTGTCGGAGAATTCGTTAACGGAGTTGACGAGGACGGTCTGCCGCCGTATGTCTACGGACCCGATGCAAAGCTTACCGAGAATATGCTCAGCAATGTGACAATGACCAAGCTTGCAAACGGCGCAAAGATCCGACTTGTTTTGAAATCGGAAAAAGTCGATATAAAAAAGGATCCCGTTTATAATACCGCAGGCGCTTTCCCGATAAGCTTCAGCTTTGACGGAACGCAGATATCCGAATATACATCCGGAAGCGTTACCTACAGCGGTACCGTTATTGAAGCGGTGACGGATACAAACGTCAGGGTAATTCAGCTGAATGTAAACACACCGTACAACTCGGAGTTTACGATGAAGTACAGAAACGGAAAAACGGATAAAATAACCGAAAAGGGCGTAACTTCATATCTCGGAGTTTTCACGTTCTGACAGGTTTTACAAAAATAAGGTTCCTCACCGCCGTTGTTCGGCATAGTATAAAATAGGCGGTGAGATAATTGAAACGAAAAAGAAAAATTTCCCCGATCGTTGCGATGCTTCTTGTCGTGTCGGTCGGGGCTTTGCTTATTATGGCGGAAATACGGATATCAAATGTCCGAAAAGAGCTGATAAATTACGCTGCAAGAAATGCCGCGTCCGCTGCGGCAACCGCAGGAATAGAAAATTCTCTCGATACCGACAGGGTGAGATATGACGATCTTATAAAATTCAGCAGAGATAGCAACGGAAACATTGTGTCCGTTACGACAGACGCATACTACCTGAATAAGATAGGCAACAACATAGGCGACAAAATAGATGAACATATAAATCAAATGAAATCATATGTGCTGAAAATTCCGTTCAGCGTTCTTTTTCATGAACAGCTTATCAACGGCAGAGGTCCCAAGATGCCGATCGTTTTTGTGATGACGGGTATAACAACCACGGATTTTGAGAATGAATTTACCTCTGCAGGCGTCAACCAGACGCATCACCGAATTATGATGAATATAACGGTGAATGCGTATGTTATACATTCGGGTAATGTTACAGTTGTGCCGTATCAAACCAATGTTTGCATAGCCGAGAGCATTGTAGTGGGAATTACGCCGCAAACTTTTGCGGAAATTATTCGATAAAAGTTGTAAATCGTGCTTGAATTTGGTATAATAAATTTAATAGCAATGTCTTTAAAGGCGTACTGAAGTTAGCAGAAACTTCAATTGAGCGCGGACTCCTCATCCGTGTAACAAAGCGGCACGGTGGTAGCGAATCATCTCGGTTCCCTTTTAGGGTAGCGAAGTGTCG
>DNGF01000122.1 GCA_003486665.1 Oscillospiraceae bacterium | reverse complement strand
AGTATTACATCTTGATTTCATGAGAACACCTCATTTCTTTTTCTTCGGCTTCGGAAGCGGAACGATATTGCCGAGTATCGGAATAACCTGATCCAACAGCTCGTCGTTTTCAATATCGAGGATATAGCTTTCTTTTGCACCCTCGTAAGGAAAACCGCACGGTGCGCTGCTCATGATTTCGGAAAGTTCGGGAAATTTCTTTACAAAAACCGTGTTATCGCAAACCGTCAGAATCGGTCTGTCGTTAAAATAGACCATATATTCGCCAAACATTTTTCTTGTGCGAACAGAGCCGAATCTGTCAAGCTTTTCGCGAACAAACTCAATGTATTCAACTGATGTAGCCATAAAATAACCTCACTTTAAAACAGATTGTATATAATTAATATGTTCAAAGGCTCTGATATCCGAGCCTGTCGGATCAATAATTTTTGCTTGAATATCGTGCGGCATAAGCATTTCGTAAATCAGGAATCCGTTATCGGAAAGCAGCCTTTCGATGCTCATATAATCGAAGCATGAGCGCATTTCTTCTCCGCCTGCTTTTGCCATTGCAAGCATATTTTTTACCCGCTTTTCGTCGGCGGCAAAAAGATCCGCGTCGGCATAGTCAAAGAGAAGAGTGCTTCCCTCGGCACCGAGAGATTTAAGGGTGCAAAGCAAACTTTCAATCTCATTAAAATATAAATAATAGCTTACGCCGAGCCAAGAAAAGAACGTTTTTCTGTTTCTATCATAGCCGGCTTCAAGCAATTTTTCGGATAAGCTGTCTTTTGTAAAATCAACGCCGACAAAGGTGAGGTTGTCGGGCAGAGCAAGATTACTGCGCTTTATGCGCTGTAGCTTGTCCGCCTGGGTCAACGGGTGATCTACCTCAAAAACCTTGTGTTTACTTAAAAATTCGCTTTCACGCAGAGCAAAAGTATCGAGTCCTGCGCCGAGAATTACAAACTGCTCGGTGCCTGTCATTGCTGCCGTTTTCATCGCTCTTTCACAGTAAGCCGCACGGCAAAGAGGGGTCGGCGCAAGCTGAGTGTTGACAATGTATCGCACGGCTTCGGTGCCGCTTGTAAAAGTGTTTTTCTTTTCGGGCGCAAAGAAATCCATGCCGCCGAGAACATATTTTTCAATCATTTTATATTCTTCGGCTGTCATCAGTTCTTTTGCAAGAGTGTCGGCAAAAATCGGGTGCTTCTCATTTTCAGCATGAAAGGCACGGGCAAAAGCCGACATGAGTGATGTTATGCTTGCTTTGTTTTCCATAGCTGTTTCCTTTCGGTTGAGGCAGAGTCGAAAAGCCCTGCCTAATTTGTTCTTATCGGTGTGCTTTTCAGAAAAATTCAATGAACAGCTGCAAAAATTTCTGATTGCTTGTTTAGGACTCACCCCTTGAAGTATAAGTGTTTTATTCAGTTGCGCTGAAACTCTGATTTTATATTATAGATTTTTTCCTGCAAGCGCTGCAGAAAACGACCCGCGTGTGCGCCGTCCATCTGAGTGTGGTGAAATTGGAATGAGAGCTTGAGCGTTGTCTTTAAAAGTCCCTTGTGATATTTCCCCAAAATAATAAACGGATTATTAAAAATACCGCTGTTCATGCCCACTGCTCCGTCAATTTCCGTGTCAATGATAGCGGAGGTGCCGATTACCATACTGTCTGTCAAATCGTGGTTAGTGCAGGTTTCGGCCGCTTGCTTCGTAAGGTGTAAGTAGTTGTCATTAAACTGTGAAAGATTGTTTGAAAACGGTATATCGCAGGAGCTGACTTCGCCTGCTTTGTTTTTGACGATGGTATTGACCGCAATGCTATCGTATTGCAAAAGCTCATGCCCAACAGGGAGCAGGTAAAACTCTTTTATTTCGCTTGCCGCCTTGCCGATGCAAAAGCAGAGCAGCATATTGAATTTGACGCCATGCTTTCGGCTGAGCCTGATAAGAGGTGTCACGTCCAGCGTCTTAAAAAACGTTACCATTGGATTCGGCGCATCCATCCAAAGCTCAAATGCCGCCGCGCGGGTCGTGTCTTTCGGATCAACAATAATCGGCTTCATATAATATCTCCCAAGCTGACAACAGAGCAGCCTTTGCTTTTATAGTAAATGAGCATTTCGGGAATTTTATTTTTGTCGTAGCTTGTAATGCAGTCCGACAGCACATGAACACTGTATCCAGATTTTGCCATGTTGTAACAGGTGGATTTAATGCAGGCGGCTGCGTCTGCTCCTGCAGCATAAAATTCTGTTATGCTGTTTTTCTGAATGAAAGCAGAAAACTCATCGCTCGTCAGCGCATTGGATTTTGTCTTGGTGAAAATGTTTTCAGACACGATTTTCAGTTCCGGTACAAACTCCGCCCCATGCGTACCGGGCTTGAAGGTTCTTGTGCCGGCGGAAAGATAGGAATTTTTTATATATACAACAGGCATTTTATTGGAAACAGCCCAGTCTATAGCTTCGTTGACACGTTCTATAATTTCTTTATAATTTTTTGTAATGTCGTTCTGCAGATCAATTACGACCAATGCTTCGTTATTCATAATTTCCTCCGAATAATTATATTTCCGAAAGTGCGGCAAGATTTCCCGATCTCAGTACGGAAATATTTTGCTTGATTTTTTCTTCGTCCCAATCCCACCAGCGAATTCGTTCAAGCTCGGCAATGGTTTTGTCATCGAATCTTTTTCGAATAGGCTTTGCCGGAACTCCTCCGACTATCGTATACGGCTCAACGTCCTTTGTGACCAAGGCTCTTGTACCGATAATTGCACCGTTACCGATCGTTACACCTGCGCGGATAACCGCTTCGTAGCCGATCCAAACATCGTTGCCGATGATTATGTCGCCCTTGTTTTCCCATGCGTTTGCAATGGCTTTTGCATCGGGTTCAAGCTCCCATTCTTCAAAGAAAACAGGGAACGGAAAGTTGCAAAGACTGTGCATATCGTGGTTGGCGGAATTAAAAATAAATTTTGCGCCGCAGCCAATCGAACAAAATTTGCCGATTACAAGCCGCTCAGGATTACATTCGGGATAGTGGTAGAGAACATTGTTTTTTTGAAAATTTCTGGGATCATTTACAAAATCATCGTAGTATGTGTAATCGCCAACTTCGATGGTTGGGTCTGTTATTACATTTTTTAAATAAACCGTATCCTTTGACTGGGAGCGGGGATAGATTTTCCATGTCGGAATCATATTATTACCTCCATTGCTTTGCTGATTTTTTATTCCGTTACGGCGGTTACAACGCAGCGCTTTACTGCAAACTGCCTCTTTTTATTTTTTTTCTTCCGAGATAACGGAAAGTTTTCTTTTTGTAATCAAGATACTCCTTGCCGAATGTCGCCTCCATGTATTTTTCCTCCTGAAGAATCTGGAGATGAAGCATCACAATCGGAAACAGGGAAAAGGCTAAATTAATGGGGTTAAAATACATCAGCAAGATGCCGATATACATAAAATCAAAGCCGAGAAATGCAGGATTTCGGCTGTACCTGTAGATTCCGTCTGTAACAAGCTTTGTCTTATCACTCTCCGGAATTCCTGCGCGCCAGCTGTCCTTCATGCAGATGACGGAAACAAGAAAGATCAGATCGCCGAGAATACCGATGCAAAATCCCGTAAAACGCGCGCCGGACGGCAAACAGCTAAAGTCAAGGAAGATTGACAGAAGCTGCGCAATAACGACACTTCCGGTCGCGATAGACATAAGCCGCTCAACGGTGTGCAGCTCCTTTTCCTTGCGCTTTCCGATTTGGCGTGTTTGAATGCCGTGCCTCTTTTGCATGAGCATTTTGGTAAAATATATGCCGTAAAAAACAGCAAGAACAACAAGCCCCAAAATAAAAAACGGAAGCTTTTCTTCAAATGGTTTATTCATGGTTTTCCTCCTGCGATTTTGCGTTTTTATAGCTGATTAATATATGACACGGTGCAAAAATTAAAGATAAAATTATAAGCGGAAAATTCAGAGAAAGCAGTCCGCTCTCAAGAAACAGTACGGACGGAATAACGGAAAGAGTCAGCGACTTTCGCACACTGCTTTCCTTTCTGAAAACGATCCAGCCAAGGCAGTACAGAGCGACAAGAACCGAGCCGATTATTATATATAATGTTTTTACAATACTCGTTTTAAAACCGAGGTTAAGAAACGGCGGCGTCAAAAACATAAAAACAAAGCATCCGAATCGACCGATTTGTTCAAGCGTTTCGACAGATTGATTCTGATAGAAATTCTGAAATCCGTCTTTATTATTAATTGCAAAAACAATATTTGGCCCTAAAATAATAACGACAAAAATCAAACCGATGAAATTAAACCATGACATTTTTATTACCTCAAACTATTAAGAATTTTTTCAAACTTTTTCTCGGATTGTATTTCGTGTGTAATAAATTCTCCGTTGTAAAAAAGGGAAAAAGCAGTGAATGGACACGGAGAATTTTTTGCCTGTTCAAGTGTGTTTATATGAATCACTTCCATCGGAAAATTATTGTCCTCGGCAACTTTTTTCAGCAGTGGAACGTATTTTGCAGTAAAGGGACACTGATTTGTGTAATACAAAACCAAACCCGTCTTATTCTCAATCGGGTTGACTTTAAACTGCGGCGCCTTCGCTCCGTCCTCAAAAGGAAGATACAAAAGCTCAAAGTAAGGACCCATGCGATCCGCAACGGAAAAGCCCTTGTATAGGAAATATTTTTTATCCGAAAGGAATCCCATTTTCTTTGTTGATGACAGTACGACCAAGCCTTTTTTGTTTTTTTCTTTGCTGTCGCGAATACATTCGTCAAGCAAAAGGTTTGAGTAACCGTGATCCTTAAATTGACCTGAAACCCAAAGACAATTTATATACATATAGTCGGGAGCATCTATCGGCGACCATGCAAATTCTGCCGGGATATATTCAATAAAGCACTTGCCGCGAACGTTTCCTTTTAAAAAGACAAGTCCCTCGTCGAAGCGGTCGGAAAGCCATGCCTTTTTGGACGTGACCTGAATGTCGCGGTTATTTGAAATTGCACAGCAAATGTGTTCCTTTTCAAGATTCTCTTTCGTTACTCTTACAAGCTCCATATTATCCCTCCTTAATCGGTGCTTTTGGGTCGGCTGATCTCCGGAAAAGCGGAAACAAACTTAGACTCGGAAATACTGTCGCTGAACATCTTTTCGGAGATTTCCTTGTCAAGCCCCATTATAAGGTTAATTGTCTTTCTAAGTTCGTTCGTAACGGATTCAACCCAGTCGGCGTCCTCGTGCAGGATTACACTGCCGACACCGTGCGAGAGGAAAATCGCCATCGTGTGAGCGTCCATTGTCGGCTTTGCCCCGTATCCGATAAGAATATTTATGATACGCTCTATGTACGGCTCAAGCACGGTCAAGGTCTGCTCTCTTATTGCCCAGCGAACCGTTCTGTGTATATGTCCCTCGTACTTTGCGCGAAATTCTTTTGTACTGAGTTTAACGTATTCAAAGAATCTGAGCAGTGCGCGATAGGGCCTTTGCTCGGCTTCGTTTGCGATCCTTTCAAAATCAACTTCATACGGTGCAAAGAAATTGCTCAGAACGTCATCAAAAAGCTCGTCCTTGGATTTATAGTAATAATAAAATGCGCCGACATCCGCACCGACCTCTTTCATGATCTCGCGAATACCCGTACCGTCAAATCCTTTTTCGAAAAATAAGCGATTTCCAACTTCAAGGATCTTGTTTTTGGTACCGCCCTCAAACTTCTGTTTTCTTGCCAAAAAATCGCCTCCGCACATTTCTGAACATTGTTGAATAATTTTCTATGACATTATAGCGCGGTCATACTGCCATGTCAAGAGAAAAAGAAAAAAGATTGCCACGAAAATGACAATCTTTTAAGCGTATTGAATATTCTTTTTATTTCACGGTCGGATCGGCAGGAATAAGCCTTGCGTTCTTTCCCCATCCAACCTGCTTGAAAATCTGATCCGACTTCGGATTATCAAGATAAAATCCGCCCTCGTGCTGAGGATACATGATTATACAGAGCCTTGCAAGAATCGGAAAGATAAGGTAAGGCAGGAACTGTCCGAAAACCGAATCCCAAACCATAAACGGCGCGAAGCTGCAATTGAGCAGGAAGCTCCAGACACCGTTACGTGTAATCTGACCGCTCATCGTGTCGAGCTGTTTTTGCGTTACATTCTTTTTAAGGCAAACAAAATCCTTTTCTTTTGTAGGGTTGTTGTAACGGTAGCTTTCGATGTTGTAGTAAAGACCTCTGCCACCCTTGATGGAAAGACCGTAGGTACCGACGGAAACGCATTCACCCTTAGGCAAAGGATAAACACCGACAGTAATGGTGTGATCTGTAAGATTTCTGAAGTACAGCCAAGTGTGACCCATTATGTAAGGCGGCTGCATCTCCTGGCAGACATAAACGGTTGCAACATATTCTTTGTCATCCGCTGCTTTTGAGTCCTCGGCTCCGACAACAAACGAAAAGCTGCAAAGCACGGTAACGATAACCATAATGACCGCTATGGCTTTTTTTATGTTCCTCATTTTTTATCACCTCAATTAAGAATCCTCGCAAAGTATAGCACTTCATAAAGAAAATGTCAATTATTGTATTTTGTATGCTGACAGCATACCATATGAAAATTTAATGGATTATAATTTTAGAAAAAAGAGAGGGGACGTATTATGGAAACTCAAAACAACAATGCAAATCAAACACAAAACGCAAACATGAAGCCCTGCACCTCGTGCGGAAACATGGTTTCAAAAAACGCAAAAGCCTGCCCGAACTGCGGAGCTAAAATTAAGAAGCCCATTTACAAAAGGGTATGGTTCATTCTTTTGATCGTGATCGCGGTGATCGTGATTATTGCGGCGGTTGCATCCGGAGGAAAAGGATCAGATACGGGAAATCAGCCGTCGGGTTCAAATTCCGGCGCAGTTGTTAACGATTCGGGAAATTCTAATCTCGGAAAGTACAAGGTTGAAATCAAGGGCTGCAGACTTTCAAAGGATTATGACGGAAAGCCGATTGCAATTGTAACATATTCATATACGAACAACGACAGTGAGGCTCATTCTTTTTCGTGGACATTTGAGGATCATGCGTATCAAAACGGAGTGGAAGCCGAGCCGACATATTTCCCGTCTGACGATGATTACAAGAAAAACAATAATCAATCCAAAGAAATTAAATCGGGTGTGACTATTGATGTTATGGTTGCATATAAGCTGAACGATACAACCACACCGGTTGAGGTTGAGGTCGGACAGTTAATAAGTTTTGACGATACAAAAATTACCAAGACATTCAACTTTTAATTAAATCAAAAACCGCTCACTCTTATCGTGGGCGGTTTATAGGTTAAAAAAGGGAAAGCATTATAAAAAATCCGCCGAGCAAAAAGATGATGGAAACGACAACACGAACGGCTGTTTTTGTTGACTCCTTCATTGCGGAAAAACGTTTGATTTTCCCCTGAATATTGTACGGATTACAAATCAGGCAAAACGCAACGGCAAATGACACGATGAGGTCTATACCGAGCAATATTGCGTGCAGCAAGCCCTTGCTTGTATAAATGGATGCAACCAAAGAAAAGTCCATAAAGATTATTATAAAATATATCAGCGACGCAAGGATCTTTATAATCAATTTATGGCTTCTGAAACCGGGAAAACCGTCATCGTTTTTCAAAAGAGCTTTTGGCTCGGACAGTTCTTCTTTTAATTCATT
>DNGF01000120.1:1710-5231 GCA_003486665.1 Oscillospiraceae bacterium | reverse complement strand
AGCAACTGGGACAGAGCGTGCGAGCTTTACGCTCAGCTGACGGGTACCGTTACCGATTACGGCAAGGCCCACAGCGAAAGGTGCGGTCATGACCGTTTCGGAAAGGATTACTCCGACTGCCGTCTGATAAAGGACTGGAACGCAGAGAAAAAGATCAATCTTTTCGGTCACTCGTTCGGCGGAGCAACCGTCAGAATGCTTGCGGAGCTTATGGCAAACGGCGATGAAAGCGAAAAATCAACCGCCGATGTTTCGCCGCTTTTTACAGGCGGTAAATCAAGCTGGATATACTCCATCGTCACTCTTTCCTCCCCTCACAACGGAACAACAGCTTACTGCGTCAGTCACAATATTGCCGCCGGAATTGTCAACGGCTTCAACTCCGCAGCTATCGTTTTTCCTAAATTTTCCGACAATGCGCTTTATGACATGATGATAGATAACGCTATGGCTCTCAACAAGAAAATTTCGACCGTTTCCGACATTTATTATTTCTCATATGCCTGCGACGGAACGTACCGTGACGAAAACGGCGTCTGTCTGCCCGATGACAAGCTCATTGCTTCTCAATATACCGCAACCTCAAAGATCCTTTGCTCTTACACAGGCACAACTCCGGGCGGATATGTCATTGATGAAAGATGGCAGGCAAACGACGGGCTTGTCAATACATATTCGGCTCTTGCTCCGATCGGCGCACCGTCCGTACAGTACGATGGTTCAAACGTAAAACCCGGCGTCTGGAACGTGATGGAAGTTATCAGAGGCGATCACACCACGCTTCAGGGCGCACAGAGAGATAATTTTAACGGCAGACTTTTCTGGGTCGATCTTCTTTCCATGATCAATTCGCTCTGACATCAAAGGGATTGACAAAACGGCAAAATAATTATATTATTAAATTACCAAATAACAGGAGGGTTATACCATGAGCAATGAAACCGGCAAACAGCTTATCAAATCGGCAACGGCGGTTCTCTGCGTTGCAGGCATTTGTATATCGGCAATAATTTCAACAAATAAGGTTGCGGACACCATTAAGGCTACGGCTGCATCATCTCAGGTTCAGCAGGGCGGTTCCTCGATCGGCGACGGCAGTATTCCGACAAACGAACCCATTATTGATAACAACACAAACATTGACGCACCGACCGATGCGGCAGGCACCGATCAGACTGACGCGGCACAGCCCGACAGCACTCAGCCCGACGGTTCCGGCTCGTCACAGACGGGTTCAGGCACATCAAGCACTCCGTCAGCTGCGAAGCCGAGCGGTAGCAAAGAAATGAGCAAGGCTGAGATCATCAACTATTGCAACACGGCACTCAACAAAGCAAAGGCAGCCAAGGTCGGCTACAATAAGAAGATGGTAAGAGAGGTTAAAGGAAGCACAGACGGTATTTCTCCGAACCTTATTAAACTTGTTGCAGCAAACAAGAGTACCACAATGAAAAAAGGCAGCGATGATATCAAGGACGATTTCCCTGCGGCAGGCTTTGACTGGTCGAGCAAGCTCAGGGAGCAGGACGTTGCAAATGCAACGATAAAGACAAGCGGTCAGTATTATGAAATAAGACTCACTCTCGGCAAGGAGCAGAATCCGGCAAAGGGTGAAAAGAGCAGCTACGGCAGAGTAATGTCCGTTATCGACGCTGCGGAAGCAGGTAACATGGTTCCGGGTATTAAATCAATCAACATGAGCTACCACGACGGCTATGTTTACGCAAAGGTTGATTCAAAGACAGGCAAGCTTGTTGCCGCCGAGTTCTCCGCCGCCGCAGATATTCAGGCGGATATCAGGATTTTCGGCAATATAGCAGTCAAGGATATTGTCAGCACGGAAACATTCACAAACATCGTTTGGTAATCACAGCAAAACAGAAAGGCTCTCCTGCAGGAGGGCTTTTTTACTGCCAAAAGATATAAAGTACAATTGAGGTGTGCAAATTGCCTTAAAATATTTTTTAAAAAATATGTCATTTTTTGTATTATCGTTGGCTACTATATGAAGGGAAATTTTTAAGCAGCCGCTGATTAACCGAAAGTGCGGATATTGATAAACGTATCGTCATAATTTGTGCTTATCATTTAATCGGCGGCTGCCCAAGGAGGCGTAAAGGTGTTTCAAAAAAAGAGCGAAATTGAAAAAATTGTCAACGAATGCTATGAAAAATACTATCAGTCAATTTATAAATATTGCTATGCCAGGCTCGGCGATCTGAACGAATACGCATACGACTGCGTACAGGATACCTTCCTTATTCTTCAGAAAAAGCTGTCGGAGGAGCAGGACATAGAGCATCTGCGTTCTTTTCTCTACAGAACCGCAGATACCTTTGTCATGAGAGCAAAGGATAATTACAAGAAGCAGATACGGCGAACTACCGGGCTTGAGGAAGCCGAGGAAAAAGCTTCGCCGCCTGTAATTTCGGACAGCTTTGACTATGACAAATGCGCGATAATGCTCGTTTCACTTCTTTCGGATGAGGAGCAGGAGCTTTACAGAATGAAGTACATAGAGCGGATCCCTCTGACGGAAATTGCAAAACGGCTGGGTATATCCACACCTGCCGCCGCCAAGCGCACTTCAAGGCTGAGGCAAAAAATTAAGGAACTTATAAAGAAACAACAGCTATTTGAGAATGAGGTGATACTGTGAACAAGCTTGTAATAACCGAAAGTATTCTGAATGAAATATATGACGACAATTCTTTTAGAGAAAGTATTTCGGAGCTTATCAATTCATTGATCGACTCCGAGCTTCAAAAGGATAAACCCGATTTCGATTTCATTGACGAGTGCGCGGACGCTTTGATCGAGGTTCAATCCGGCAATTATTCCGAAGTCATGCCGTTCATTGCCAATCACAAATTTGAAGATAAAGAGAAAAAGCGCAAGGTTCTGAGCATTTTCCTCGCCTGTGCGGTTGTGTTCACCCTGAGTATCGGAGCGGTAGCGGTAAGTCACACTGTGGAAAAGAAAAGAGAAGCGCAAACCACGACAAAGCAGCCGGAAACAACAACGGCGGCAACCACACTGAAAGAAGTAACAACAACCTCGGCACCGTCAGCAACGGCAGCGCCGACCACAACGAAAATCCCCTCCGGCATTTATGCCGTCAATCTTGAGCTGAGCTATTCCGACAATTTCAAGGAAACATACAGTCGGGGTGAAAAGCTTGATCTTGACGGACTAATCGTAACCGTTGATTTCAGCGACGGTTCAAGAAGAAGAATTGATGTCAGCGACTGCAAGGTTATCAAAAATGACGATTTCGGAAACAACCGTTTCGCCGAAAAGGTTACGATCGAATATCAGGGATTGAGCAAGAGCTTCTTCGTTACATTTCCAAACAATGTTCCCGCAATCAAACCGATCGACCCGGAAGAGCATACCTACTTTGACACAGCGGAATATCCGTATAAGATAGAATCGTCTACGCAGTACGTGGAGGTTGAAGCCGGCGAAAGCATCCGCGTTGCGATGAGGAAAAACAATAACGGCTTTGTTTGCTTTACAAC
>DNGF01000120.1:240-1651 GCA_003486665.1 Oscillospiraceae bacterium | reverse complement strand
TATCAATCGCCTATCTCGGAGGAGTAAACGGCAGAGAGATTTATCTGGACGTAACGGCAGGCAGCTCACCCGGAGTCACAAAAATATCGCTTGCATATGAGCGTGACCGTGACGATATAATGACAGAAATAACGGTGAGGGTCGTTGAACGCAGTGACGGCTGAAAATAAATTATTGCAATAGTGATATCTTTATGATATTATAAATCCGAGGAGGATAAAAATATGGAATTTTTCAGAGCAACGGTTATGCCGAGCAAAAAGCTGTTCCGCAAAGCGGGCGACGCTTTTGTTCACAAGAACAAGTCACTTAAGGTTTTATTTATCATCGGTATGGTAATGTGTCTGGTGCTTGCACCTGTGCTGACATACATATCATATATAACCCATATTGACAAATTATATATCTCGCCGGTAGGTATCATTTTTATAGCGTACTACTTTTTCGGTCCGTCTTATCTCGGAAATGCGCTGTTCAAGTCGCAGTCGAAGAAGAATCTCAACAAAGAAACGCTTTACACCTTTCACGAGAACGAATTCAGGCTTTCAACGGTTGATTCAAATATCGTTCATGACTATTCGGCGATCGAGGAGCTTTATGAAACGAACGATCTGATCTGCCTCTATGTCAACAAAAACGCGGCGTACATCATTCCGAAGGACAGCATCATAAATCCGCTCTGCGATGTCAGAGCCTTCCTTGAAGCAAAGGTCGGAAAGAAATTTGTCTTTGTTAAGAAGAAATCAACGGGTGCGGCAATCGCAAAATTCATTGCTGTCATCATTGTAAGCGTCGTATTGAGCCTTTTTGCTTCGGGTGTGTCAAACGTCATGATGGATAAGCCTCAGACCTTTTCCTACGGCGAATACAGCATTACCCTTGACAAGCATTTCTACGAGAGTGATGAAATTGAAGGTGTTGACTATTCCCTTATTTCATCGGATGCTACCATGACTGTCAACTGCTATACTCAGAAAGAGGTTGATGATTCGCTCGGCAAGGAAAACGCAACCCTTGAGGACGCCACAAAGAGCTATTGCGAAGACAGCATTATTAAAAACCCAAAAAAGGTTAACCACTACACCTACAACGTAGAGTTTTATGACACCTACGATGATGTGGATTATTACAATTTGGTCAGCGTTCAGCAGATTGACGGCGAGTATTGGATAACGCATATTTACTGCGAAAAATACATGGAAGAGGAATACGCCGAAAAGTTTGAAAAATGGATTTCCTCAATTCAAAACAAGACAAACAAAGCATAAATATTTATCGAATTAAAAACGTGTTTTGCAGTTTGCAAGGCACGTTTTTTCAAATGTAACATTAGGGTATAAAGCAAAAAAGGACACCGTTGGAGTGTCCTTTCGTTCGAAGCGGATGACGCGCTCGCTCGGCTGCGCTCCCG
>DNGF01000120.1:0-157 GCA_003486665.1 Oscillospiraceae bacterium | reverse complement strand
ACTGTTTGAATTCGCCTTGCGGCGAACCGACCTTTTCGAGCCCCTATCCCATTATAAAAAAATAAAAGACACCCTTTTGACAGTCATTGATAAAACAGTAACATCAACAGACTGTCAAACGGAGTTGCTAAAAAACACGCATATCACTTTTTAAGGT
>DNGF01000197.1 GCA_003486665.1 Oscillospiraceae bacterium | reverse complement strand
CCCCTCAAGGGGAAGGCTGATGAATTGTCAGTATTTCAAACACAAACAACAATAAAGGGGGTATTCATATGCCTGTAAAAATTATAGCGACAGAGCAGAGAGTAACGGCGTTTTTAGAGGGTGAAATCGACCACCACACCGCCTCAACGCTCAGAATGGAAATTGACGACGCGATTCAGACCTACAAGCCGAAGGTGTTGAAGCTCGATTACGGTGACGTCACTTTTATGGACTCGTCCGGTGTCGGACTTGTCATGGGACGCGTCAGAACCATGTCGCCGTTCGGGGGAAGAATAATTGTTTCAAATCTTTCGCCGCAAACGTACAAGGTTATGCAGCTTGCGGGCCTTGAAAAAATAGCTAAAATCAGCAAAAGGGAGGATGTTTGTGATGAGGGCAAAAAATGATTTCAGAATGACAATTGATTCAAGGTCGGTCAACGAGGCTTTTTCGCGTTCGACCGTGGCGGCATTTGCCGCTCAGCTTGACCCGACGGTGGATGAAATAACCGATATTAAAACCGCTGTGAGCGAGGCGGTGACAAACTGTATTGTTCATGCTTACCCCGACTGCGTGGGCAAGATCTACATATATGCCGCCGTCTATGACGATAACTCGGTTAAGATAACCGTAAGGGACAGGGGAGTCGGTATCCCCGATGTTAAGAAAGCGATGGAACCGCTCTTTACAACTCTCGGCGGTGAGCGCGCGGGACTCGGCTTTGCCGTTATGGAAAGCTTTATGGATAAGGTTAGCGTGAGGTCAAAGGAGGGCAGGGGTACAACGGTTACAATGCTTAAAAAAATCAGCGGGCGTGAGGAACAATGATCTTTTCAAAAACCAAAAGGGACGAAATGATTGAAAAGAACATGGGGCTCGTCCACTCCTGCGCCCATAAGTTCAGCGGTAAGGGAATAGATTATGACGATCTTTTTCAGGCAGGCTGTATCGGGCTTATAAAGGCGGTGGATAATTTCAAAGAGGAGCTTGGCTTTTCCTTTTCTACTTACGCCGTTCCCGTTATTCTCGGTGAAATAAAAAGGCTGTTCCGTGACGGAGGAACCGTAAGCGTCAGCCGTTCCATAAAGGAAAAGGGCAGAAAAATCGCCTACGAGAGAGATCGCTTTGTAAAAAAATACGACCGTGAACCCACGGTCGGCGAACTGAGCAAAATACTCGGATATAATGAATTTGAAACGGCACAGGCGATCGCGGCGTCAATGCCGGTGATCAGTCTGACCGTAAATGACGATGATTCGGAGTCGCAGTTTGATATTCCCGTTCCTGACCATGAGGAAAGCGTTTCAATGAATCTGGCGGTTCATCAGGTGATGGAAAGGCTTGAAGAAAAGGACCGTGAGCTTATCAAGCAAAGATATTTTGCCGGGAAAACGCAGACGCAGACCGCGCAATTGCTCGGAATGACGCAGGTGCAGGTAAGCAGGAGAGAGAAGCAGATACTAAAGCAGATGAAACAAAAATTGATATAAGAAATGGGTTGTCATATTTAGCGCAGAACAAAGAGCAAAAATAAAAAAGGTTATAATTATATTTTTGCTCTTTTAAGCGTTTTTTTGCATACTCGCAGTACACACAAGTACAACTTCGGGGCAAAGAAAACGCTTTCTGCATCTAAATTTGACAACCCTGTTTTTCCTATATATGTTATTAAAGCTCCTCGACCGAAATAATTCCGTCCGATGTGGAAACAACGGTCATCAGCTTATCATGCGAAAGCTTCTTCGGTAATTGAAGCTGGAATATCGCACATGAATTTTGACCGGATTTTGTAATCTCAAGGTCGAGAATAATTACACGATATGTTTTAAGGGATCGTATAACATTATCGAGATTATCTGTTCCGGAATACTCAACAAAAATATTGATATTTCTCGCATTGTCGAGAACCCAATATTCAAATCTTGAGAAAAAGATTTCGGCAAGAAGAATTACGATTGTTGAAAATACAGCTGCTTCAAAATATCCTGCACCTATTGCAAGACCGATAATTGCACAAGTCCAAAGTCCCGCGGCTGTCGTAAGACCCTTAACCTGACGGCGCTTTGTAACAATTATCGTACCGGCGCCGATGAAACCGATACCTGCAACAACACCGGCGCCGAGACGCGATACATCTGTATATAAGTGAAGATAAGAGAACATAAAGTGGCTGATCATGGTTGTCATACATGCACCCAAACAAATCAAGATATGCGTCCTGAATCCTGCTGTACGGCGTTTATGCTCTCTTTCAATTCCGATTGCTCCGCCGCAAAGAATCGCCAGAAACATTTTGACGAAAACAGAAAGGGTGGTTATTTCTCTTAACGGATCTAAAAATTCAAACATAATATTACCTCCCTATTTATATTTCATCAACAACGGTTACAAAGTCAAACTTTGATATTATTGACATGACGTTTGAGTGTGTTTCTTTTTTTGGCAGCCGCGAGGAAATTACTGCTCCGACAGTGACTCCGTTCGACTGTTTTTCTCGTTGAATATCAACATCGAAAATCTGAATGTTAAGTTCTTTGAAAGTGTTAATGATTTCGCCGAGATTTTCGATTTTTTCAAACTCAACATAAAGATCCATATTTCGTGCATTTGAAATAACCCATGAACTGATTTTTTCAAGAACAATTGTTGTAAGAAGAATAAGTAAAAATCCGAGAATAGCACACTCGTAATAGCCTGAGCCGATAGCAAGTCCCATACAAGCCGAAGCCCAAAGACCTGCGGCAGTTGTCAAGCCTTTAATTTCCTGACGCCCTGTAACAATGATTGTTCCTGCTCCGAGGAAACCGATACCGCTTACAACTTTTGCACTGTATCTTGAAACGTCAACCTGCTTATCCAACATTCTTGCAATGTCTTCCCACAGATTTCTCATAATATATGTTTCGTAATGACTCAAAATCATTGTAAGTGCCGCTCCAAGACAAACTATCATATATGTACGGCTGCCTGCGGCACGGTGCTTGTGACCGCGTTCAAGTCCGATGAGTCCGCCGAATAAAACGGCAAGAAGAATTTTGATTACCAACGCAGGCATTGTTACGCCTCGAATCGGATCAAAAAAAGGAATAAGTGAATCCATTTGCTTTACCTCCGTTAATATTTTGGGTTTCATAATAAATAATATGGGCGGACGTGAATTTGGTTCCACGCCCGCTTACTGAATATGATGTAGAATTATACTACAAATTATTAGTAAAGTCAAGGATTTTTGTCGGTTTTATCGACAAAATAAAAGCGAGGTGATTTTTTTTATGAAAAATGAAAAAGATAAGGTTTATTTGCCGATTGACGAGCCTGTTCTTCACGAACCCGAAAACTGTGCCGATATGCTGCACAAGTACGGAACCTATGAAATCCAGCCGACCGCGGCAACGGAAAACAAGTATCCGAAGGTCGCGCAGGGTCTGCCGAAGAAAGAAAACAGGAAAAAAGCCTCAGCCGATTAAGAACATTCTGCCGTTACAAAACAGTTGAAAAAAGCTTCCGTATATGGTATTATTTATAAAAACAGGAGGTTTTTTATATGATAAATGTAACGGTATGGAATGAACACGTTCAGGATAAAGAGGATTATGTTCTTGAGGTTTATCCGGACGGAATAAATGCCTGTATTGCCGATTTTCTCGGCAGAAACGATGATATCAGCGTAACCTGCGCGACATTGGATATGCCGGAGTGCGGACTCGGCAACGGCGTTCTTGAAAACACGGATGTTCTTATCTGGTGGGGTCATGTTGCCCACGAAAAGGTTCCCGATGAGCTTGTTGAAAAAATTCATGACAGAATTCTCAGGGGAATGGGACTTATCGTTCTTCATTCGGGTCATTATTCAAAGATATTCAGAAAGGCACTCGGAACGACCTGCTCTCTTAAGTGGAGAGAGGGCGACAGAGAACGCGTTTGGAATATTGCTCCGAATCACCCGATAACTCAGGGCATTGACGAATACTTCTATCTTGAGCATGAGGAGATGTACGGCGAAAGATTTGATGTTCCGACTCCCGATGAGCTTGTTTTTATCGGCTGGTTCGGCGGCGGAGAGGTTTTCCGTTCGGGCTGTGTAAGGAACAGGGGACTCGGCAAGGGATT
>DNGF01000223.1:2919-14160 GCA_003486665.1 Oscillospiraceae bacterium | reverse complement strand
CACTGCCGTAGAGCGGGTCAACGCCGTAGTTGAGCATATCACGGCTCTTTCTGCCGTCGGGCGTTGCACCGACCCAGTAGCCGTAAAGAAGGTGAGTTGACGGGGTGCTGAAATCGGGTCTGAACGGATTGCCGAGATAGTTCTTCTCGTTCGCAACCACGTCGGCAACCTTTGATGCGATCTCGCCCGCCTCGCTGTCAACCTTTTCAATATTGTTGCCGTATTTGTCCGCACCGAGCAGGAAGTCACGCAAGTCCTCGTAGCCCACGAAATCGGCTTTGAGCGCCGGAATGAGCTTTTCTGCGTCCTGCGGTCTTTCTTTAAGCAGCCTGTCAATTGCGGCAAAGCAGTCGGCAACAACGGTCGTACCGTGGATAAGGCAGCCGCTTCCGTTATACTTCGTGCCTTGTTTGTGAATATCTCTTGCGTCAATTCCGTTGCGCCGGCCGCCCATAAAGCAGGAGAGGAACGGAACACGCTGAGTTGAAATAGCTTCCGATGCGCCGTTGGCGGATTTTGCCATTTCGTGAGCAAAGAATTTAACGTTTTTATAGAATTCCTCACGGATATTTTCGAGCGGAGCTTTCTCCACGTCGCAGAGCTTTTCGCCCGTGATGAGCGAATAGCCGCCCGTGAGGGTCATTTCAAGAATTTTCGGTAAATTGAACCAGCTGTTGGTCGTGTTGGCGTTGTCTTCGCCCATGATCAGCGGCTCCTGACAGCCTGCGATTGCGATATCGGGGAGGTCATCCTCGTCAACGCCGTGTGAGCCGAGTGTTTCAAAGAGTGCGTCGTCGTTGAACATCGACGGAGTGAGAACACCCGGAGAGAAAAAGAATCTGCCAAGCTCACGGTAGAGCTTTTCGGGGGTGTTCTTATGCAGCTTAACCGAGAGTATCGGCTGCGGCAGGTTCATATCGTAGTAAGCGTCAAGCAGCGCATATGTAGTCGGGTTTGTCAGATCCTCTCCGCAGACGCTGCGTCCGCTGACGATGATGTTCTGCGAGATTGCCCAGCTTCTGTCCGCAACATTGAAGAAAACAAGGAAATGCTTGAACAAAGCCGCTGTTTCGTCACGGTCAAGACCGTTTCTGTACGGTTCGAAAATTCTGTCGGCATTTCCGACTGAGAATGCGAACGGATTCGGAGCCTGCTCAAGGCACATCATCTGCCACAATATGATGAACGACTGAATCGCTTCGTAGAGATTTTTCGCTCCGTTGTAGGGAACCTTTTTGAGCGTATCAGCCATGAGAATGAACTGCGATTTCTGCGGCTCGGGGAGAGTTACCGCCTTTTCTCTTGCAAGCTTTTCATATCTTGCGGCAAGGTCGCACGCCGCCTCAAGAGCGATAACGAATGCCTTGTAGCCGTTGCCGTCCTTGCCCTTCATCTCGTCGATGAGAGCCTTAAGTCCGTGCTTCAAAGCAAAGCGGAAATCGGGGATAAGGTGGCCTGTAACCTGTTCAAAGAAATAGATAACTTCCTTTGTGTAGCTCTCGCTCTCGGAATATACCTTTTCGAGCTTCTTTGCGTATTCCGTTTTAAGAAATTCGTCCTTGGCTTTCTTGATTCTCTCCTCGGTGAATTCCTCGTTCGGTACGATATCGCCGAAAACTGCGGCAGGGTCGCAATAGCCTGCAAACTCCTCAACCTTGAACGAGGGATTGATGAGCGCATAGCTTCGCGCAAAGGAATCATCCTGAGTGCCTGCGAAAATCTGGTTTTCGTCAAGGTCAATCGGGATATCCTTTACGATTTCCTTTATTATGAGCGCCTTTTTGACCTCCTCATCGTATTCGGAAAGCGAGTCGTAAATCTGAAGCTCCTTTTCCTTGGCGATGAACCAGCCGTCAAGTCTGTCCTTGGCTCTCTCGTGCTTAAAGAGTGCCTTTGCCTTTTCGGTCACCTTTTCGGGTGTATAAATGTCAAATATCATACCGTTACCTCCGCTCAGGTTGTTATAAAATGTATACCGTCAGCTTTAAGACGGGCTTTGAAATTTCTTATTTGTTCATCGGTCACGAAGCCGTCCGTTATCTCGTATTCCTCCGTCCACTTGCACTTGCCGTATTCGTGGTAGGCGAGAATTTCAACAACCGCGTTTGTCATATCCATTTTTTTGAACAGCTCGGCAAACGGTTCGGGATCCGTGTTGACGTGATTTATCAGCGGGATTCGGACGTGAAGCTGATTTCTCGTCTTTGAGAGCTTAATGAGATTTTCAATTGTCATTTTGTTGCTGTGCGCTACATACTTTTTATGTATATCGTCATCGGGGTGCTTTATGTCGATTATCATGTAGTCAACATAATCGGAAATTTCGCAAAGCCGTGGGCTTGAGCCGTTGTTTTCAATGGCGGTATTGATTCCGAGAGCCTGCACCTTTCTCAATACATATATAAGATCGTCCGTCTGTAAGGTGGGTTCGCCGCCCGTGAAGGTCACTCCGCCGCCGTCAAAAAACATCATTCGGCTTCGCTCAATCTCATTAACCACATCATCATTCGGAACATCCTCTGCCTTGTCCGAAAAAAGCGGCATACTTTCGGGATTTGAACACCATTTGCACCTGAAATTACAGCCCTGAAGATGGTAGACCAGTCGGTTGCCCGGACCGTCCTGTGAATAGTTGAAACCCTTTTGTAAAATCCTCATAATATGCCTCCGTTTACTCTGTTCATCGTATCATATTTTTACATTTTTTTCAACAACGTTTAATTTTTTCGGCAAATGCACAAAAACAGACGTTCGTAAAATGGTTAAATGTCCGAAAAATGCAGTTTATTGTGACTGTTATATTGACAATGTTGACTTTTGGATTGAAAACCAATATAATTTTAAATGGTGATTGATATGCTTTTAACAATAGATATAGGCAATACCAATATAACTATGGGAATATATGAAGGCGATGAGCTGCTTTTTACCTCACGTCTTGCAACGGACAGGAAGCGTACAAGCGATCAGTACTCGGTCGAGCTTCTTAATATTTTTAAACTTCATAATGCAAGCTGTTCCGGCTTTTCCGGCGCGATTATAAGCAGTGTAGTTCCTGAGGTTGTCAATGCGGTCGGCAATGCGGTTGAAGCCGTTACGGGGATAACTCCGTCCGTTTTGACATCGGATATAGGCACAGGGCTGAAGATCGTTACAAATACGGAGGGCTTTCTCGGCGCCGATCTGGCGGTGGCGTCTGTGGCGGCGATTGATAAATATGAGCTGCCATGCTTCATCGTTGATCTCGGAACGGCAACGAAGATAATTCTTCTTGACGGGGACGGAACGTTTCTCGGCTGTACTATTTCGGCAGGTGTCGGAATTTCGCTTGAAGCGCTTGCGAAAAAGACATCTCAGCTGCCGGCAGTCAGGCTGACTGCGCCGCCGACCTCGATCGGAACAAATACCGTAGATTGTATGCAGTCCGGTACGGTTTTCGGCACTGCGGCAATGCTGGACGGCTTAACGGCAAGGATGGAAAAGGAATTCGGAAAGAAAGTTAAAACCACTGTCGCAACGGGCGGCTTGGCAAAGGAAATTGTTAAAAACTGCGATCGTGAAATAATTTATGACCGCGATCTTATTCTTGAGGGTTTGAAAAATATTTATAAACGGAAGGGTTCATTTTAAATGGAACATTTACTAAAGGGAAAGGGAAGAGAAAAGCTGATTTTTACAGCTGTTTTAACCGCACTTATCATTGTAATGAGTCTTACGCCTCTCGGCTATCTTAAAATGCCGAGAGCTTCTATAACCTTTTTGCCTTTGCTGGTGGTTATCGGCGCTGTTCAGTACGGACCGCTGTGCGGACTCTATCTCGGAACGGTATTCGGAATATCCAGCTTTGTGCATTGCTTTGATCCGAGCTATGTTTTCGGACAGACGTTTATCCATATCAGCGTGCCTTTGTCACTCTTGGTCTGTATTGTTCCGAGAGCGCTTATGGGCTTGAGCTGCGGACTGATACATAAGCTTTTCAGCCGAAATACGTCGCCGATATTCGCCAATATCATTTCGTCATTCAGCGGCGGATTTCTCAACACGGTGTTCTTTGTCGCCGCGCTTTTGATTGCTTTTTACAGCAGCGATTATATACAGGATCTCGGCTCGAATCCGACGCAGATAATAAGAACGCTCATTACATATAACGCATATATTGAGTGGATCGTCTGTACGATAGTCGGAACGCTCGTTCCGTGCATAAAATCACGGCTTGCAAAGAAAAATAACGGAGGTAAGGTTGAAGCGGAGCTTATCTGACCTTGACTTTTTTTCGATTTGGTGTTATTATTCTTGCAACGGCTGTGATAAAGAGGGTCGGGGCAAAGCTTTTTCAGAGAGTCGGCGGCAGGTGAAAGCCGACAGTGAAGCTCCAAGCACCTATGGCTTTTGAGCCGAAGATCTGAAACGGCAGTAGGGTCTTCCGTATTTCTGCGTTAAAGAATCGAGTGGTATTCCGATAAGGATTACAAATTGAGTGGTACCGCGGGTTTTCTCGTCTCAAAGTATATTATACTTTGAGGCTTTTTTATTTGTTTTCGTTGACTATTTTTCCGCCGGAAATGCTAAAAATATTTCAATAATAACGGTACGCCTGAAAAATTTATTTAAACATTTTATTATGACAAAAATAAACAGAGGAGGATATATAATGAGTAAAGGAAAGTTTTATATTACGACGGCTATTGCTTATACCTCGCGCAAGCCGCATATAGGCAACAGCTATGAGATCGTAATGACGGACGCAATCGCAAGATACAAGAGATTGCAGGGCTACGATGTTTTCTTCCAGACCGGAACTGATGAACACGGTCAGAAGATTGAGGAGATCGCCGCAGCGGAGGGCATTACCCCGAAGCAGCACGTTGACCGTGTCGCCGGTGAGATCAAGGACATTTGCGACCTTTTGAACACAACCTATGATAAGTTTATCAGAACGACCGATCCCGACCATGAAAAGGTAATTCAGAAGATTTTCAAGAAGCTCTACGATCAGGGCGATATCTATAAGGGTCACTATGAGGGAATGTATTGCACGCCGTGCGAGTCGTTCTGGACCGAGTCACAGCTCGTTGACGGCAAATGTCCCGACTGCGGACGTGAGGTTAAGCCTGCTCGCGAGGAGGCATATTTCCTGAAGCTTTCGAAGTACCAGAAGCAGCTTGAGGAATACATTGAGAGCAACGAGAATTTCATCTATCCCGAAAGCAGAAAGAAAGAGATGCTCAACAACTTCATTAAGCCGGGTCTTCAGGATCTCTGCGTTTCGAGAACGTCCTTTAAGTGGGGAATTCCCGTTGACTTTGACCCGAAGCATGTTGTTTACGTTTGGCTTGACGCTCTTGCAAACTATATCACGGGTATCGGCTACGATCCCGACGGTTCAAGCGAGCAGTATAAGAAATACTGGCCTGCCGATGTTCATATAATCGGTAAGGACATCGTTCGTTTCCACACGATCTACTGGCCCATTATGCTTATGGCGCTCGGCGAGCCGCTCCCGAAGCAGGTTTTCGGCCATCCGTGGCTTCTTTTCGGCACGGACAAGATGTCGAAATCGAGGGGCAACGTTATCTATGCCGATGATCTTGTTGATCTCTTCGGTGTTGACGCTGTAAGATACTATCTTCTTGCCGAAATGCCTTATGCTTCGGACGGTTCGATCACATATGAGAACATGATCGAGCGTTACAACGCAGATCTTGCGAATACGCTCGGCAACCTTGTTAACCGTACTATCGCCATGACGAATAAGTATTTTGACGGCGTTGTTCAGCCGGGTGATGTTACCGAGGAGCTTGACGGTGAGCTTAAATCGCTTGCGGTTGAAACCGTCGGCAAGGTTGATAAGCTTCTTTCGGAATACAGGGTCAGCGATACGCTTGACGCGATCTTCACGCTTGCAAAGCGCTGCAACAAATATATTGATGAAACTACGCCGTGGGCGCTTGCCAAGGATGAGGACAAGAAAGCTCGTCTTGGCACGGTGCTTTACAATCTGCTTGAAAGCATTCGCTTTATTGCCGTTCTTCTTTCTCCGTTCCTGCCCGAAACATCGGAGAAGATTCTCGCTCAGATGAATACGGACATTAAGGATTACGATTCCCTTTCCGCTTTCGGCGCACTCAAAGCCGGAACGGTTGTCGGCAAGGCTGAGCCGCTCTTTGCGAGAATTGACGCAAAGGAAATGTTTGAGAAAATCGAAGCGAGAGCGGAAGCTGCTCAGGAGGCTGCCAAGGAGGAAAATGCCGAGGTTGAGGAAGCGGAGGGTCTTGCCAAAATAGGCATCGAGGATTTCTCTAAGGTTGAGCTTAAGGTTGCGGAGATCAAGGACTGCGAGCCTGTCAAGAAAGCAAAGAAGCTTCTCAAGCTTACGCTCGACGACGGCAGCAAAACGCCGAGAATCGTTGCAAGCGGAATCGCAAAGTGGTACAAGCCGGAGGAGCTTATCGGTCACAAGGTAATTGTTGTTTCAAATCTCAAGCCTGCCGTACTCTGCGGCGTTGAGAGCAACGGCATGATTCTTGCCGCCGATGCAGGGGACGAGGCAAAGGTCGTATTTGTTGACGGAATGCCGAACGGAGCGAAGATAAGATAATGTATCACGGTATTTTTGACACACACGCTCACTATGATGATGAAAAATTCGATGAGGACAGAGAAGCTCTTTTGGCTTCTCTGCCCTCAAAGGGTGTTATAAATGTTATCAACTGCGGCTGTGACCTTGCTTCGAGCCTTAAAAGCATTGAATTTACGGAAACATACGGTTACTTTTACTCAGCTGTCGGAATTCATCCGAGCAATATCACGGATAAATCCTATGATGAGCTTGAAAAAATTAAAGAGCTGTATTCTCACCCGAAATGCGTTGCTGTCGGTGAGATCGGATTGGAATATCACTACGACTTTGTTCCGAAGAATAAGCAGCTCGACATTTTCGAAAAGCAAATTGTGCTTGCAAACGAGCTTGACCTGCCTGTTATCGTTCATGACCGCGAAGCGCATGAGGACACAATGAACCTCTTGAAAAAATACAAGCCGAGGGGTGTTGTGCATTGCTTTTCGGGAAGTGTTGAAATGGCAAAAGAGGTGCTGAAGCTCGGAATGTATATCGGACTTGGCGGAGCGGTCACTTTTAAAAATGCGAGAAAACCGCTTGAGGTTGCCGAGTTTGTTCCGACAGACAGGCTTTTGCTGGAAACGGACTGCCCGTATATGTCACCTGTGCCGTTCAGAGGTCAGCGCAATTCATCGGATCTGATCGCGTTTTCGGCCGAAAAAATTGCCGAGGTAAAGGGTATGGATACCCAGGCTCTCATTGACATCGCAAACGAAAACGCACACAGCCTATTTAATATCTGAACACAATTTAACACATATGAAAAACGGTCTGCCGCAAGATGCGACAGACCGTTTCTTGTCTTGTTATATTGTTAAGATTTCACCGAAAGCACTGCCGAGTTCCTCCCAGATGGGATCATCACTCGTTTCGTTCGGCGGATTGAATGACGGAGAGCTAATGCCGTTATCTGTGATTTCTTCGAGAATCGAGAACTTCTCGATCTCTATTTCAGGTTTTATATACTTCATTTTTTCGCCCCCGTATTTATAATGTATGCTATAAATGTTTTAATGATGCTGACAAGCTTAGCGAACAGATCTGCTATCATGTCGAACGGAGATTTCTCTGCCGGCTCGTTAAACTCAACGTTTGCTTCACCGTCACTGTTCAGCTCAGTCAGATCGTAGCTTTGCGAGCCGAGAGTGATAAGCTCTCCGTCTGATGCCTGACCCTCGGTCTGGTCCGGTGTTTTGAGAATGACAACCGTGGGTTCGCCGTAGGTTGTAGTGTCGCCGACAAGCGTCGGAGTGCCGTAAATCACATTGTTGTTTTTATCAATGATGTAGGGTCTTGCCCAAACCTTACCCGGACCGTTTGCGGTGTTGACCGAAAGAGTGATTTCAAGCATACCCGTAAGAGCATTGCTGGAGGAAACTGCAACCTTGTCTGAAACTTGCTCATTGTCGGTACCGCGGACAAGCGAATCAATTGAATTTTCATCGGTTGTGTAAAGAACACCGTGGCCCTTTATGCTGCCGTTGGCTTTCGAAACGCTGTGTTCGATGTAGAGCTTAAAGGTACTGTAACCCGATATCGTTGAATTTGTGGAAATCCACTTACTGCCGGCAATTCTTGATGTTGCGACACGCTCGTTTCTGACATCATAGTATTTATCCGATGTTTCATATACGGCCTTAAGATTGATATCCCTTACAAGGAAGAACTTGTAGGTCGTGTATGTGCTGACGGTTTCACCCGTATCAGCGTCCATCCAGTATACAAAGTAGAGGTTTGTGCCGGGCTTCTGTACCGGTGCGGTAATCGTTGCGAGGTAATATTCGGAATTAAGATCCTTGCGGATTTCCTTACTTACAACCGTTCCGCCCGATACCGTAAGGCTGAAGCTGACCTTAGCGCCGCAGTTGACGCATATTCCGTCTTCATCCTGGTTGTGGCTCGGATGGTCAAGAACCTTTAACGGCTTGTCGGCTGTTCCGTTATATCCGTCATATGTGTAACCGTCAATTTCAAACGTATCGCCGAATATCTGACCTTCAACGTCGGCATAATAGCCCTTTCCGCTTCCGAGGACATTGAAAAGATCCTGTTTGCCGAGTTGAGTCGTACCGAATATTTCCATTGTGCCGCCGTAGATAACCGCTGTCGGCGTTTCAACGGCTAATAATTTGAAATATCCGTCGTAGACGTAGTTTTTAGTGTTGTCGTTCATCCAGTCGATGGCGGCTTCCGTGAAGGTACCGCCGTAGATTTCGGAATCAAGGCCTGCAACTTCAACATGCTTGAAATTACCGTTTTCAATTACAAGCTTTCCCGGAGCTGCCTCAGCCGTAGTGTCTTCGCTATAGGACAAAACCATTGCGTTTATCGTTCCGTTGCCCGTTATGGTAAGCGTACCCGACTGATGAAGCATAAATATGTCTTCGTAATCGTCGGTGTCGATGGTGTATCCGTTGAGGTCAAGCGTTATGCTTGAACCGCTTGTGCTGAAATCAACCTCATAAGAGATAGTAGTATTTTCATAGAGCTTGATCTTGCAAGCGCCTTTCTGTGCTTTGGCGGCTGTTACAGCTTCCTCAAAGGTGTCGTAATACTTTGTTAATACGTCCTTGCTTGTTACGGAGGCAACACCCTGTGCGCCGCAGTTGTAGCACTTGCCGTTTTCGTCCTTGTTATGCTCCTTGTGGTCGAGAACCTTTAACGGCTTGTCGGCTGTTCCGTTGTAGCCGTAAATGCGGTTTGCATACGGGTTCTTGTCATACGTAAATGAGGTGAACATATCGCCCTCAACATCGGCGTAATAGCCCTTGCCCTCGCCGAGGAACATAAAGATGTCGTTGAAGCTGAAGGTATAAAGCTTTTCAAAGGTACCGCCGTTGATATCCATTACAGCGCAATCGCTTGCAACGTCCTTGAAATAACCGTCGTTTATAACGACCGTGCGGGTGTCGCTCATATCGGCATACATTATCAGAAGTTCGTCGTTGAATGTGCCGCCGTTTATCTCTGTGCTGAAAACGGTTCTTATTGATTTATTGAAAGTACCGTTTTCAATGACAAGCTTTCCTGCATAATAGTCTCCATAGTTCATTGCATCAATGGAAACATTTATGATTCCGTCGCCCTTTATTGTGAGGGCGCCCTTATCATACTTGATCTTTGCGGAGCCGTCCTCGGTTGCGTCGTTGATTGAGTGTCCGTTGAGGTTAAACGTTATGTCTGCATCGGCTGCGCTGAAATTAACCTCTGAAGTAAGGCTGATATCATCGAAGAGGGTGAGAATGCTTTCTCCCGAGATTGCCTTAACTGCTGCAAGCGCTTCATCAAAGGTCTCGTAGAAATACGGTCTGCCGCCGTTCGTCTGCATTGCAGAAGCAACGATTGTTGCGCCGCACTCGCGACATCTATGATCTTCCTCACCTGTGATTGCCGAATGATCGTGATGGTCAACGACTGTGATCATCGAGTCGTTTGCCTCTCCGTCGAAGCCGTAAGCCTCGTTGTCTCTGAGTCTGTAACTGCCGAATTTAATTCCGCCTGTTGAATAGTAGCCCTTGCCCTCGCCGAGAGCCGAGTACCAATCGAAGTCCTCGCCGCTGGTGGCTAAGCGCTTGTAGCTTCCGCCGTTTAATTTTACAATCGGATAGCCCTCGTAGTTTTCCAATGCAATGTGTCCGTTGACCGTTGCATTGTTTATTGTCAGCTTTGCGGGACCCATTGCTGCAATGTATGAGTCAAAAGTACCGTTTTCGATAGTCAGGTCGCCGACGAGATCGCCGTAAGCCATAACACCGAAGTAAATGCTTGAGGAGCCGTTACCTGTAACGGTGAGCTTCTTCAAGGTAAGAATACCGGGCAAGCTTCCCGATGTGTCCTCGAAATTACGGTCAATTCTCTTGCCGTTCATATCGAGAATGATTTCATCACCCTCCATGGTCTGAATTGTCGGGGAGTCTTCGATAACAAAGTTATCAAGGAGCTTAACCGTTACGGTACCCGAGATAGTTGTAGCATCGTTCATAGCATCGACAAATCTGTCATACGGTGCAGGATAGTTGCCCTTGTCGTCAATAAGGATTGCTTCGGCAAGTGAGCCGCAGGTTGTACAGCGATAGTTCTTGTCAAATGTATGCTCTGTGCATTCCTTAACACTGACATTCTCAAGTGTCTTGACCTTGGCATTTGTTACAAGGGTGTTATCCGCAGTATTGCGATAAACGTGACGCTTAACAAGAGCGTCGGCGCAGGTCATGTCGCCCTCAAATGTCAGCTTAGTGAACGAGCCGCCTGAAAGCTCCGCAGAAGCGCCGTCGGCAATAGTAACCGTATCGTTAAACCTTGCCGCCTGATAGTCGGCTTCAAGTGTTCCGCCGTGAATGTTAACAGGGCAGTCGATCGTTGCTACGTTAATATAGAAGGTCGTGCCGCTGTTGTTATTGTCATAGACATTGATCTCAACGTACTCATCCATGTTGATATAGCCCGATGCCTCAAGCCTTGCACCGTCGGAGATCGTTATTGTGCAGCCTTTGCCATAGTCACCGTAGAGCAATTTGAAGCCCTTAGGATCGCCGTACATATCTACGCCGTCTGCAATTATATCGCAGTAATAGTTACCGGTTCTCAAAAGGAATCCGTCATAGCCTGTATTGGATACAAGC
>DNGF01000223.1:496-2862 GCA_003486665.1 Oscillospiraceae bacterium | reverse complement strand
TTCGTTTGCCTGAACCGTTCCGTAACATGTGATAGCGTATTGAGCAATAAAGTTAGCATGACCGTTCATCACAATTGAATCGAATACACCGCCCGATACATAGCAATACGAGTAATCGTAGCCGTAAATCGTGCCACGGAAGATACCTTTACCGTCAGTGATTCTGAGTATGGCGTTCTTACGGAGTGTGATCGTGCCATAGACCGTGTTGCCGTTTGCATCGAAGAAGAAATTACCCTGTGTAAGCTCAATCGGCTCATCCAAATCCGTGAGCAGAGAAAGGGTGCAAACCTCATAATCTTTAGTGCTTGCAAGTGCAAGTGCTTCATTGAAGTCCGAAAAATATGTAGCTTCCGTCTGATTGTATTTAACAATTTTAGCTACAATGTCGGCATTACATTCCGTACATTTGTTGTCCTCGGTAATCGAGGGGTGGGTGCAGTCGCCGTCTGCCGCAGATACGGTGAACGGAATCATCGTGAAAATCATGATGACCGCCAATATCACGGACAGAACGCGCAAGCTGTTCTTTTTGTTCATTGCAACGTCTCCTTTTTGCTGAATTACGCCGAGTTTTCGGCATTATGCGGAATAAACGTGCATAAGCCCGCCATTTTCCTTATACATAATACTAAAATAAAACCATAAATATTGCAATAGTTTTGGCACAAGCGGTTATTTTTTGGCTCAAACGGTTTTCGCCGCACAAAATCGGCACTTGTTTTTATTATTTTTTTGTGATATATTATAAAAGTATAGAAAAGGCAGGTAATAAGCATGAAAATAGCGCTGATAGATGATGACAAAGGTTCGCTTGAAAGACTTCTTTTTTTAATAAACGAGCAGGTCGGATCGGATGTTTCCGTTGAGTGCTTTGCAAGCGGCGAGGAATTTCTCAACAGCTTCAAAGCGGATGGCTATGACCTGATAATAACCGATATTTTTATGAATAAAATTACGGGAATAGAAACGGCTCGTAAAATCAGAGAAACGGATAAGAACGTCAAGCTCGTTTTCTGTACCTCAAGCAACGAATTTGCCTGTGAAAGCTATGAGGTCAATGCCTGCTATTATTTGCGAAAACCCTATTCAGCCGAGAATTTTTCTGCCATGCTTGACCGCCTTGACCTTGAAAAGCTGGAGCTTTCACGCTCGGTCAGACTGCCCGACGGTCAGTCGGTCGTGCTTCGCAACGTGATATATGCCGATTTTGCTTCGCATTGTGTAACATTTCACAACAAGCTCGGCGAAAATAATGTTTCGAGAGTTTCTTTTGCCGATGTTGAGCCGCTTCTGTGTGCCAATTCGTATTTTTGCAGCCCGTCAAAGGGCGTAATCGTTAATTTCTATGAGGTCGTCGCTCAAAACGACAATGTGTTTGTCATGAGCGATGACACGAGAATTCCGATAAGCCGCCGCAAGGCAAAGGAAGTTACCGAGGCTTATGCCGAATTCCGATTCGAACTGCTGAGAAGCGGAGGTGAAAAATAATGCCTCCCGTCTACAGACTGATCGAGGTTTGGGTGTATTCGCTGCTCAACTTTTTGCCGTTCCTCGTTTTGGCGCTTTACCCGTTCAGAAACAGGCTTCGTTTTTCGCGTCCCGTTACAGGTATACTTGTCGGCTTGATGACTTTGATCCAGCTCGGACTCGGAACATGGGCGGCGTTCTTTTCAAACGGCAGAGCAGGCATGGTCAGTGCCGTCAGTACGGTGCTTTATGCCGCTTTCTACATTCTCGCCGTCAAGACCTCGTTTGCAAAAATTCTTTTCACCCTGTTGATGACGTCAAATAACGCAAATCTTTTCGTCATGGCTTCAAAGTGCCTTGAGGGTCAGCTCTTTCCCGAACTTGCAGCGCAGTCATATCGGTGGTCGTTTTCGCTGTGTATGCTTGTTTTGGAGCTTGCGCTTTGGTTCCCTCTGCGGCAATACATGAAAAAGGTGTATACCCCGGCTGTTGAGCGCGAACCGTCCGGCTTTGAGTGGAAATACTTGTGGCTCATTCCGGGTACGTTTTATATTATCTGGTACTATGAAATTTACGGCAATTCAACTCAGTCCAGTCTGAATGTTGCCTTGCAGCCGAAGAATACGGCATTTCTTTTTCTGATAAACATCGGCGCATTTCTTGTTTATTATGTCGTGACAAGGCTGATTTTCGAGCAGGACAGGAATATTGAGCTTCGTGAAAGGAATCACCGTCTTGCAATGAATGAGCTTCAGTATGACAGCCTTCAGGAGAGGATCACCGAGGCGCGCAGAGCCAAGCATGATGTGCGCCATCATATTGCATTGATGCAGGAGCTTTTAAGAAAAAGGGAATATGAAGAGCTGGAAAATTATTTGTGCGAATACAGCATGAGC
>DNGF01000223.1:0-465 GCA_003486665.1 Oscillospiraceae bacterium | reverse complement strand
AATTAGCATGAGCGTGCCCGATGATACACCGATCGCGTTCTGTGAAAACACGGCGGCGAACGTCGTTATTTCCTACTTCGCACAGCTTGCAAAAACAAATAATATCGAATACATTGTTAAAACGGAAATTCCGGAGGAATCGAAGATTGAAAAGACGGAGCTTTCGGTGCTTTTGGGTAATCTGATTGAAAATGCGATGGACGCCTGCATCGAAAACGGCGGCGGAAAAATAATAATCCGAGCATCGTATGAGGCACATTCGCTCTGCTTCGCCGTTGACAACAGCTTTAACGGGAAAGCGAAAAAAGACCGTGACGGTTCTTTCATTTCGACTAAACACAAGGGGCGCGGTCTGGGTATCGAATCCGTGAAAAGCATTGCCGAAAAATATAACGGAATATGCAAATTTAGATATGATGATAAAATGTTTTATGCGTCAGTTATGCTCAATGACAGATAAATAAT
>DNGF01000230.1:18223-18443 GCA_003486665.1 Oscillospiraceae bacterium | reverse complement strand
AGTCGTATAAATTTTGAGCTTCTCGTTATCCGATCCCTTGACATCAAAATCGACAAAAGCACCCGTTGACTTGCCGATCCAGTTTCTCTGCTGAAGCTTGATATTCGGGAGATAGTCAACCTCATCCAGACCCTCAAGGAGCTTATCGGCATACTTTGTAATACGAAGATACCAAACATCCTTTGACTTCTGAACAATGTCGCTGTGGCAGATATCACAC
>DNGF01000230.1:17496-18184 GCA_003486665.1 Oscillospiraceae bacterium | reverse complement strand
GTTTGAAAGAACAACCTTACACGAAGGGCAGTAGTTTACAAGGGTTTTATCTCTGAACGCAAGACCGTGTTCAAACATCTTGAGGAAAATCCACTGGGTCCACTTGTAGTAGTCCTCCTGAGTGGTGTCGATTACACGAGTCCAGTCAAAGGAGAAACCTACCTTTTTAAGCTGGCTTGAAAATCTTTCGATATTCATGTCCGTAACCTTACGGGGATGAATACCTGTCTTTATAGCATAGTTTTCGGTCGGAAGTCCGTATGCGTCAAAGCCGATCGGGAACAGAACGTTATAGCCCTGCATTCTTCTTTTTCTCGAAACGACCTCAAGTCCCGAATAAGCCTTGATGTGTCCGACGTGCATACCTGCTCCGCTGGGATAAGGGAACTCAACAAGTCCGTAAAACTTCGGCTTATCCGAAAAATCCACCGCATGAAAAACGCCTGTTTCCTCCCATTTATCCTGCCACTTTTTTTCTACCGATTTAAAATCATAACCCATTTCAATAATCCTCCGATGTGTATTGCGATTTAGATGAGAAGCAATTTAATAACCGCTTCAAACACATAATTTTCACATAAATTCACTCATAACAAAAAAGTCGCTGTCTTTATTTTTCAGCCTTCCCCTTGAGGCAATGTCATTAACTTAAGGAATTGTGTTTCACGTTATGATAAATGTAGCTGGA
>DNGF01000230.1:15576-17352 GCA_003486665.1 Oscillospiraceae bacterium | reverse complement strand
GCCTTCCCCTTGAGGGGAAGGTGGGCGGCGGATTGCGCCGCTCGGATGAGGTGGTAAATTTTCATACCTTTGTTCACTAAATTCAAACTCGAACCTTTCCACCTCATCAGTCGCTTATGCGACAGCTTCCCCTCAAGGGGAAGCCTTGGAAAAATTCTTCTAAAAGCAGCCTTAAATAAATGCTCACATAACAGTGTATCTATGCAAAATAAATAATCAGTCCTCAGTCAGAACGTCGGAAAGGTCGATCCTCGCCGCGTCATTCCAAAGGCGCTCGATGTTGTAATACTGTCTGCTCTCCGGCTGGAAAACATGAACCAGAACATCGTTATAATCAAGCAGTATCCATCCCGTTGCTCTTCCCTCAATGTGGTCAACCTCAACGCCGAGCTTCTTCATCTCGTCGTCAACCTCATCGGCAAGTGCGCGAACGTGCGTATTTGACGTACCGCTTGCAATGATGAAATAGTCTGACATTACCGTCAGCTCTTTTGTTTCGATTCCGATGATATCAATTGCCTTTTTCTTATCCAAAATCTTCGCAATGTTTTTTGCTTTTTCGAGTGATGTCATAAACTGTTTCCTCCCTGCTTTTTAATAATGACTTCGTTGTAAAGATCAATGCTGTCGGGGTGAATTACACGGCCCTTTGAAACGAGGTCGGGAATTCCGAACACAAGCGCATATTCAATCGCGGCGTCCATATCCTCTTTGCAAAGTCTTCGCATATCTTCAACGCCGTTATAGTCCCTCTCTGCGGAAATATAATCGGCAAGATAAACAATTTTTTCAAGCAGGCTCATTCCTGCTCTGCCCGTTGTGTGATATCTGACCGCTCTGATAATCTCGCGATCTTCGATCCCCATAACGAATCTTATGTAAGCTGCGCCTGCAACTGCGTGCCACAGCTTTTTATTAGCCCTCTCAACAGGCATCAGCTCAATGCCTGCCTCGCTCAATACCCCTAACTGTTCCTCATCGGAAGCGTTTTTCATTACGTCATGCAGAAGACCCGCCGTGTATGCCTTGTCCGCATCGCCGCCGTACCTGATTGCAAGCTCTCTTGCGCTGTCGGCAACATTAAGGCTATGATTAAATCTGTAATCATCCAGCCGTGATCTGATAAGCGTAATGATTTTTTCATCTGTCCAGTTGCTCAAAGGGATATCTCCTTTTCTTTTGGTAATTGACGATAATTCCGAACACTATTTCAGCGGCAAAGCATCCGCCGAAAACCATGTTAAAAATATCGTTGATTATCTGATATTTACCTTCTTGTTCATTACATAGAACGTTGCATAGTAAAGACCTATGCCGAAGATAAGATAAGTTATAACCGAAACAAGGTCGGTAAAGCCTGCACCTGCCGCAAGCGAATCATAGTTTGTTATGAGCGAAAGCTTATTGCCTACAATCGAAATACCGAAAACAACGTTATCGGCGATAAATCCGGAAATTCTATCAACAACGAAGAATAATGCAATCGTAAAAACAATCGTCCAAAGAAGATATTTTTTCTGGAAATAACGCGTGTTTGCAAGAGATATTGCGAAATACATTTCAATTGTAATAACGGCAAAACGCAGGAAATACGAAATCATTGAAATAACTATTGATGTAACGATGGTCGCAACGGATTTTCCCTCAAGGAACATCGGCAGAAGAGTTTCAAGCGTGGAAAATGTATCCTCGCCCAAAACGTCCTCCTTAACAACGAAGTAAGATATCGCCACCGTACCCATAAGGCAAACAAACGCCGCAACAAACCATACCGAG
>DNGF01000230.1:5764-15558 GCA_003486665.1 Oscillospiraceae bacterium | reverse complement strand
TTGGGAGGTAATTATTTTTGAGATAAGAAGCGTTGAGCCTTTAACGGGAAGTGTGAAGCTGAGGTAGCCCTGATCACCGTAAAGTGACTTTTGAAAATTCGTTATCATAACGACAATTGTAAGAATAAAACTGCATGACGAAATGAGAAGAAGCACCGTTATACCGAGCATCTGACCGGTTGTGGCAGTGTCCTTTGCAATGTAGTAAGAGCCGAGAACATATGCCATAATGACGGCAACAACTGCATAGAGCGCGCCCATGATTCTGCCCGTAGCAATAAATTCATTCTTTAAAAGCTTACCCAACATGGCTGAACACCTCCCTGAACAGATCCTCGACAGTCTTGCCGTCAGCCGTGATCCTTGAAACATCCGTGTTGACAACAAGCTTGCCGTCTTTAACCATCAGCACACGGTCAAGCACCTTTTCAATATCATAAATAAGGTGGGTTGAAAGCAAAATAGTTGAATTTTCTGCGTGATTTTTCATGATCGTGTCAAGAATAAATTCTCTTGAAACAAGGTCAACGCCGCCGAGCGGTTCGTCAAGAATATAAAGATCTGCATTTCTGCTCATGACAAGCAAAAGCTGGAGCTTTTCCTGCTGACCCTTTGACATTGTCTTGATCTTCTGCTTCATCGGAAGCTCAAATCTTGCCGCCATATCAAGCGCCTTCTGCACATCAAAGTTGTCGTAGAAATCCGCCATGTACTTGATCGCGCTTTTCGGCGTCATCCATGCGGGAAGATAATTCTTCTCCGGCAGATATGCAATAATTTTTTTCGACTCAACGCCGGGTTCTTTTCCGTTAACAAGGATTTTACCCTCATAGTCGTTGATAAGACCGACAATGGACTTTATCATTGAGGTTTTGCCGCATCCGTTCGGACCGAGCAATCCAACGATCTTGCCCTGTTCAATGTCGTAAGAAACCCCTTTAAGAACAGTGTGGTCACCGTAGCTTTTTTTGAGATCTCTCACCTTGAGAAGTGTTTCACTCATTGATGTATTCCTCCAATCCCATCTGTGGGAAAATCAATCATCAGCCATTCTGGCTTCTTTAATAATATCCTCTGTGATCTCCTCCGACTCGCCGTGTCTTACAAAGAGAATGCAGATAAGCGAAAGGACGAAGCAAATAGGACAATAATAGAACAGTGAGCCGTATGTACCTGTGAGCATACGAACAATACCGTAAACTATCGGTGTTGCTATCTGTGCAGAGAATGTAGCGGTATAGTAATAACCTGTAAAGGTTCCTACCTTGTCAAGTCCGCCTATTTCAAGGACAAGCGGAAGAGTGTTAACGGTGATAAGCATATTTGCAAATCCACCGACAACAAGTGCAACATATACAAGCGTCAAAGCGTTGCCTGTTGTTGCATCAACTATAAGATAAACCACGAATGCGGTTATAAACATAACCAGTCCGGAAACGATAGTCTTTTTTCTTCCGAATTTTCTTCCGAGAAGACCTGCCGGAATAGCGCCGATTGCAGTTGAAACTGCAAAAATCGTAAGCATTGATGTTGCCTCGCCGCTTGACTTGCCGAGGATCTCAGCCGCAAACAGTGCGAAGAAGGTCTGAATTGCATTTGCTCCGCAGAAGAGGAAGAAAAGACCTGCAAGCATACAGATAAGGCTGACTCTTTCGCCCTTGGAAAGCTTGATTGCCTTAAGACGCTCTTTCTCTTTCTTTGCCGCCTCTTTTTCTGCCTGACGCTTTGCCTTTGCGTCATTCTCCATGTTCGCCTGCATCTGAACCTTAAGTCGGCTGTCAGGCTCCTTAACAAAGAAAGCAACAACAAGAGTACAGATTATCATAACTATTGAAGCGAAAAGGAAAACATACGGTATGTACTGCTCTTCCTGAGTACCCTTGTCCCAGCCGCCTATTGCGCAGACAATTGTCGCTGCCTGCAGAGCAAGAAGGCTGCCGACTCCGCCGACAAGGTTGATGACCGAGTTACCCTCACTGCGAAGGGCAGGCGGTGTAAGATCGGGCATGAGCGCAACGCAGGGCGCACGCCAGAAAGACATAACAAAAACAAAGAGAATAATGCAAACCATCATAGCGGAAATTCTTCCGTTTTCATGAAGAGCAACTCTCGGAATTATTGCAAAAATAACCGCGGCAAGAGGTGCGCCGATAAGGATAAACGGCTTACGCTTACCGATACGGGTATGGCATCTGTCGGAAATCTTGCCGAATGTCGGCTGGAAAATAACACCGAAGATGTTATCAAATGTCATTATAATACCAATGAAAAGGGGAACAAGTGTAAAGCCTGTTGCCGCAGAACCTACGTCCTCGCCCTGAGCCTGCATGAATTCAAGAAGAACAGGGAACTTTTCAACGAGCTTTGCGCTCCAGCCTGCAATCAATGCGGATTCTCCGAGAATCTTATTGAGCAGAGTGGTGATATACGGGTCATAAACGCCCCATGCGATTGAAGAAGCCATGAATGCAAAACCGATCAAAAGGGTCTTGCCGTAATTAAGCTTCATTTTTTTTGCTTTTTCAGCCATAAAAACAATCCTTTCTCATTGTGGATAATAACCGATAAACACTTACCGATTATTGTCCGTATCATTATATCACGAATTGACGCAAAAGCAAATGCTTTTATGGCGTTTTTTGCATAATTTATGATATTATTTTTCCATCTAAATTTTAAAATTGTATGAATTGGCGGAAAAGAAAAGGTAAACATTAAAATTTAAGGCGATATTGCAAACAAAATCTTTGTTAACACAGTACAAATTACCCTTGACAAAAGCCAAAAGAAAGCATATAATTTCAGTGTCAAATAAGGTTTGCGCTTTAATATGCCGCACGGCCTTAATATTTGGGGGCGTAGCTCAGCTGGGAGAGCGTACGGTTCGCATCCGTAAGGTCGAGAGTTCGATCCTCTTCGTCTCCACCAAAAAGTCACTCCGAGAGAAGTGGCTTTTTTATAACGTTCGCCCTTCGGCAAATTTTATTTTACTTTCTGCTTCGGCAGAAAATTTCATAATCCGTAAGGATTATTTTACATTGCATTGCAATATTTCATTAAAACAATATTCATAGCTATATTTAAAATCGTACCTATTCGTGTGCGGTTTATTTTTTTGCAAAATTTTTTTAAAAAATATATCTTGACTCTACAATTATTGTAGAGTTTATGATATAATCATCAAGGAGAGATCGGTACATTTCGGAGAGAAAATCAGCTGTTCCCCCACGCAGAAATGTACTGACAACAAAAACTATGGAAAAGAATCTTACAACAGGCAGTGTATTTAAAAATCTTATATTCTTCTCCCTGCCTTATCTGCTCTCTTACTTTTTGCAGACGCTTTACGGCATGGCTGATCTTTTTATAGTCGGACAATTCAACGCAACAGCCAGTATTACTGGCGTTTCTATCGGCAGCCAGGTCATGCACATGATAACCGTTATGATAGTCGGTCTTGCGATGGGTGCAACGGTCACGATCGGCAGAAGCATCGGCGCACAGGATAAGAGATCAGCTTCACGCTATGTCGGAAACACGGTCACATTATTTATGCTCGGATCACTCGCTTTGGCGGCACTTCTTTTGGCTTTTGTAAGACCTATTGTTTCGGTCATGTCCACCCCCGCAGAAGCGGTTGAAAGCACAGTTGATTATCTGACGATCTGCTTTATCGGTATCCCGTTTATTACCGCATATAATATCATCAGCTCCGTTTTTCGCGGACTCGGCGACAGCAAAAGTCCGATGTATTTTATCGCCGTTGCCTGTGTCTGCAACATAGGTCTTGACTACCTTTTTATCGGTGCACTCAGTATGGGGCCTGCCGGCGCGGCTCTCGGCACAACCCTTTCACAAACAATTTCGGTTATAATTTCATTAATTTTCATCAAAAAAACGGATACCGGGATCAAGCTTTCAAAGGATGATTTCAGAATAAAAAAATCCACGATCGGCAATGTATTGAGAGTCGGCATTCCTGTTTCTTTGCAGGACGGATTTATTCAGATTTCATTTATTGTTATCACGATAATCGCCAACCGCCGAGGACTTAACGATGCCGCGGCAGTCGGCATTGTTGAAAAAATAATAGGATTTTTGTTCCTCATTCCGTCTTCAATGCTTTCGGCGATTTCTGCTCTCGGAGCGCAGAATATCGGAGCCGGCAAGCCACAAAGGGCAAAGCTTACTTTGCGCTATGCAATTTATCTTATCATAATTTCGGGAATTTTTGTTATCGGTACGGTTGAGCTGATCGCCCCTCAGCTTGTCGGAATGTTTGACGACAGTCCGGAGGTTATTCGCCTCGGAACTCAATATCTCAGAAGCTACGTTGTCGATTACCTCTTTGCCGGAATTCATTTCTGTATGTCCGGCTACTTTTGCGCCATTGAAAAATCCGGAATCTCATTTCTTCATAATTCGGTTTCAATTGTACTCGCAAGAGTTCCCGTTGCATACCTTACGTCAAAGCGCTTTCCGCACACCCTTTTTCCGATGGGATGCGCCGCACCGGCAGGTTCGATCATTTCCATAATAATCTGCGTGATTGCATACATTATTATCAGCAAAAAAGAGAAAGGAGAACATACCGTTAATGGATAAGAGTTCACTTTTTTCGATTGGAGATATCTCAAAGATTTTTCATCTCAGTCCGGGCAGTCTGCGCCATTATGAGAATCTCGGCATTCTCATTCCCGAATATGTTGATCCGCAGACAAATTATCGCTATTACAGCGCAAGACAGTTCGAAATTCTTAACACAGTTCGATATCTGCGCGCACTTGATATGCCGCTGCCGCAGATTGCCGATTTTTTTAAAAACAGGGACATTGACGTTATTGAAAATAAGCTACTGATGCAGAAGCAAAAGGTTATTGAAAAGAAAAAAGAGCTTGAAAACGTTGAAAAGAAAATTGACAATCGCCTGCGTCAGATTGATGATGCACGCAACTCCGAACTTGAGGCAATTAAACTTGTACCTTGCTCACCGTGCCGTATAATCAGGATAAAAGGCTCCCTTAAACTGAGGAATCAGGATGAAATTGAAGCTTCCGTCAGCGCACTGAGCGAGCGCGAAGATGCACCGGTTGTTTTTCTCGGAAAGGTGGGCTTCGGAATTTCCCGTGACAATCTGATAAAAGGCAATTATGAAAAATATGATTATGTTTTTCTCGTTATCGAAGATGAGGACAAGCACAGCGGCGACTCAGAGCTTTTGCCGGAAACGCTTTGTGTGTGCGTCCGTTTCCGCGGCAGTCACGGCGAAGCGGCAGCGCACTACCGTCAGCTTTCGGATTATATTGAGAACAGCAACCTCAGAATCACGGGCTTTTCCCGCGAAATAACGATGATCGACTATGGAATTACAAACGACACGGGAAAGTTTGTAACGGAAATTAAAATTCCTGTTGAAAAAATTTAAAAAATTTTCATTTAACCTATTGACAAGGTAGGTAATATGTGCTATCATACACCCAACCTAATAAATTCAACGGGAGGTAAGCAAAATGAAAAACATTTCCTCAATGCTTTTTGTGATGTGTATTTGCGAATGCACTTCCTTTGCTGCGCCTTCCGATAGTAAAAAATTGAGTTAAAACTAACGGAAAGCCGAAAGAGCTTTCCGTTTTTTTATAGGTGATTTTATGAACAATATTTTTGAAAAGCTGTTACGTCAAAATTTCAGATTCGGACGAATGTAATTCTTTCCCCAAAAACATTATAAAAAATATTTTTAAACAAGAAAGGAAAATTACCATGTCAGATTATAAATTTGAAACACTTCAGCTTCATGTAGGTCAGGAGAATCCTGATCCGGCAACCGATTCAAGAGCAGTTCCCATCTATGCAACAACTTCATATGTTTTCAAGGACTCCGCGCAGGCGGCAGGCCGTTTCGGTCTGACCGAGGGCGGCAACATATACACAAGACTGATGAACCCGACTTCTGACGTTTTCGAAAAGAGAATCGCGGCTCTTGAGGGCGGCGCAGCGGCACTCGCAACGGCTTCAGGCTCGGCTGCAATCTCTTATGCAATTCAAAACATTGCAATCGCGGGCGACCATATTGTTTCTTCAACTAATCTTTACGGCGGCACACACAATCTTTTTGCAAACACGCTTAAGGAGCAGGGACTTGACACAACATTTGTTGATCCCTCGGATCCCGAAAATTTTGAAAAGGCAATTCAGCCGAACACCAAGCTTCTCTATGCCGAAACGCTCGGCAATCCGAACTCCGATGTAATCGACCTTGAGGCAATTGCAGCTATTGCACACAAGCACGGTATTCCGTTCATCGTTGACAGCACCTTTGCAACCCCGTATTTGCTCCGTCCGATTGAGCATGGAGCGGATGTTGTTGTTCATTCTGCCACAAAATTCATCGGCGGTCACGGCACGGTAATGGGCGGCGTCGTCATTGACTCAGGCAAATTTGACTGGGCGCAGAACGACAAGTTCCCCGGACTTTCAAAGCCGAACCCGTCATATCACGGTGTTGTTTTCACCGAGGCTTGCGGCAATCTTGCTTATATTCTCAAGCTTCGCACAACACTGATGAGAGATCAAGGCGCAACTATTTCTCCGTTCAACTCGTTCCTGCTTCTCCAGGGGCTTGAAACTCTTTCGCTCAGAGTAGAGCGCCACGTTGAAAACGCTCTCAAAGTCGTTGATTTTCTCAAAAACCATCCGCAGGTTGAAAAGGTTAATCACCCCTCACTCGCAACAGGCAAGCAGAAGGAGCTTTATGATAAATACTTTAAGAAAGGCGCAGCTTCAATCTTTACTTTTGAAATAAAAGGCGATGCCGAAACCGCCAAAAAGTTTACCGAAAGCCTTAAGCTTTTCTCGCTTCTTGCAAATGTTGCCGACGTTAAGTCGCTCGTTATTCATCCTGCATCAACAACCCATTCACAGCTCTCCGAAGAGGAGCTTCTCTCCTGCGGAATTAAGCCGAACACCGTTCGTCTTTCAATCGGCACAGAGCATATAGACGATATTATTGCCGACCTTCAGCAGGGCTTTGATGCGGTTAAATAAATTTCAATAATTAGAATTTTCCTTCTCATTTTCTTCCCCTTTAAAAACGAAGGCTCCGATTTATTTTGATCGGAGCTTTTGTTTTATTTAAAAATTGCTTTGTGTATTTTTCTTGCAGCAGGACCGGCAATTAAAAGCTGAACCGGCAAAGCAAAAATAAAATTCATGCAATATGCCTTGATATAATTCGGCGCAAAATTTATACATAATCCTTCCGCCTTATACGCTCCGATTATGCTTGCAAAAAACACCTGAAAAATCACCGTAAAAATCTGAATTACCAGCACTATAGCAATAGGTCTGTCGGTCGGCTCAACAATTTTAAAAGCGCATTTTTTTGCAAGCGGCGACGAAATAAAATAGGCACACAAAAAAATAATTATGTACTCGATCCACATACCCTTTATCGCCGACAAAAATGTTTGATTAGTAAAGCTGCCGCTTGCCAAAACGATGTTATACACCGTCATTATATAAACCATAATAAACGCTGTAATCGCCGTAAAAATCAGGGATTGCGATTTTGTTTTCGGCATCGGAACTTGTCTATTTTTGTCGTTTTCTTCGGTCATGCTTTTGCTCCTCTCAAAAAAAGAAAGACAATAAATGCTCTCCCGTCCGACAGTAGGAAAGTAACATTTATTGTCTTGGTTTTTTATTTAATTTGAGTATATTTTATCACTTGAAATTGCAAAAATCAAGCATTAATTCGGTTAATTAATTGAATACGGATGGAAAAATCTGTCGAACACATTATATCCGAGCGCAACATATTTGAACAGCCAGATAATCGGATTAAAACGGAAGAACAGCCAATCCGTTACCGTTGCAAGTCCGCGCAGGAATGTTGAAATATCATGTGTTTCGGGAACATCAACGGGAGTAAATTCTTCGCCCTCAACATTAAGCACGAACGGCTGAGCATAACAGATTCCGTTCTCGCCCGTGATATAAAATCTTACATAAAGATACGGATCATCGAGCAGGTTATCGCTATAGAGATTAAGAGTTGCCTTTCCGTTTGTAATGTTTTCCTCACGCTTGATAACGTTGCCGTTTGAAACCCAAGTTATGCGGTCAAAGTTTGTACCCTCAACCTTGATCGTGCCGCTTTCCTGATCAACATCAATGCGTGTAACCATTGGCGTATTATCCTGAAGATAAAGCTTCTCGTCATAAACCTTATCCTCATCAAAGCCGGGCATTTCCTCCATGCCGTTAAGCTCAACGCCGTTCGAATAATGTGAAACGGCAAAGCTCCAGCCATTCTCCATGCTTGCACGGACATTGTTCATATCAAAGTCTTTCATCATAAGCATTGTGTAAGCGTCGTTAAGCGATCTTACGTCATGTGAGTCGGAAAAAGCAAATCCCCAGGGAACAACACCATTCGGAATTGTTTTTTGAAGAATCTGATCGTAAAGAATTCTGTCACAGCGTGTGTGCGCATCGGTCGCACTGTTAATACCCATGCCAACGCTTGATCCGGCGTTGTCAAGGAAAAGGCGTGCAAACTTGTTTGCATAATAATCGTCAACCTTTTGACCGACATGGTCAGCACTGTCCTTATCGGTGTAAACATATTCGCCGACATGAGAAAGCATCGAAATTCCGCCTGCTTCTCTTACGCCCTTACTCGGCGTTTCATAATCACCGTAAACTCCGGCAAGTCCCTGACCGTAATCCGAAAAATAGCCCGTCAAATGGCAGTCCGCCTTTGGTGTTGCCATATTAAGTTCAATACCCTGCGGAACGTCCAGCATTCCGTTCTTATGCGTTCTCTCGGCCGAAGCCGCTGTTCCATTCTGGTATGAATCATATTCCTCATCCGTCAACGGAATGATCGGCGCCATATGTGTTCTTTCATATTTTACAAGACGGATAAGCGGAACCAGATCGGGTTTTTGATTCCAGCCCTTGTTGATCGTTCCGTGATCTGTCAACGCAACTACATCATAATTAAGATCGTAGTGCATCTGAACGAATTCCTTAATTGTAAGATATCCGTCGCTTGCATTTGTCTGGCAGTGAGGCTGGAATTTATAGCTTCCCCACTCGTCCCAATCAACGGCCTCATACGGATTTGTAATTACATACCTCTTGCTTTTTGCCGATACACCGATTACAAAAAGCTGTGCAGCAAGGATCACACTCAAAAATACGGCTAAAACTTTCTTTGCCACTCTGTTTTCCTCCTCCGATAAATGATAGGTTTATTTAATTATGAATGGTTTTGTGCTGTTTGTCAATTGTTTGATGTGTAGACATTTTATGTTTGCTTTTTGTTGAAAATGCTAAAAGAAAAACCGCATTCATCCTTTCGGTGAATTACGGCTTTTGTTTGTATCCATTTTTATTAAATCAATAAACTATTTTCTTTGGTTCTTTCTTTTTATTTCGTGAAGCCTTTCAAGCTCTTCGTTGCGTTCCTTTTCGACCTTTTTCTTAGCATTTTCTGCTTTTTTCGCCTTTATCTTTCCGCTTATGTCGAATTTTATCTGACTTAACACAACGCAGATGATAATAATCGCAACAAGAGCTATTATCCATACAGCCTTTTGCTTCTCGCCGCCGTCATTTTGAATAGGGTCAAGCTCGCTTACGCTTATTGCCAAGGTATTCAGAAAATATTTAAACAAAATCGCTCATCTCCCTGTAAAGTCTTGAAATAGGCAATCCCATAACATTAAAGAAATCGCCGTTGATTTTTTTGACAAGCACAGCGCCCTTGCCCTGAATTCCGTACGCGC
>DNGF01000230.1:681-5717 GCA_003486665.1 Oscillospiraceae bacterium | reverse complement strand
GTAAGCGCCCGCCTTGTCCATCGGCTCGCCTGTTGCAACATACCTTTTTATTTCCTCATCATTAAGAGGATAGAACTCAACGTCCGTTTCGTCATAGAAATTTTTTGATTTATCTCCGCAAACTATCGCAACTCCGGTGAAAACCTTATGTGTTCTGCCCGAAAGCATACGAAGCATTTCACAAGCCTCTTGCTCCGAATGCGGCTTGCCGAGAATTTTTCCGTCAAGCTCAACCACAGTATCCGAGCCGACAACTGCCGCGTTATCATGTTCCTTTGCCACAGCCTGTGCCTTTTGCATCGCGAGCGACATAACGACCTCATACGGAGGAACATTTTTCGGAACTGTTTCAACTATATCGGCGCAGATAACATCGAATTTATACCCTGCCAGCTCCATAAGTTCCCTGCGTCTTGGCGAAGCGGAGGCGAGAATCAAACCAGTCATCACCACAGCCCCTTATCTCTGAGCTGTTTAACCTTAAGAACTGCCGCCTGGCTTTTTCCGTCCTTTATCTCGTTGCTCATTACCATATCAACCGCCGTTTCAAGCGGAATCTTTTCCACGTTAAGAAACTCATCCTCGTCAAGGTGCTGATGAGTATATGTCAGTCCCTTTGCGGCATAAAGGTGTATTATTTCTCCGCAGTATCCGGGAGAGGGATAAAACTTTCCGAGATCATAATACTCCTCGGCAACGCAGCCGGCTTCCTCTTCGAGTTCGCGCTTGCCCGTTTCAAAGGGATCCTCTCCTTTTTCAAGCTTACCTGCCGGAAGTTCGGGAATGACCTCCATATACGGATATCTGAACTGACGAACAAACAAAAGCTCTCCGCTGTCGGTAAGTGCCGCTATACATACTCCGCCGGGATGCTCAACAACCTCACGCTGACAAGGTTTGCCGTTCGGAAGCTCCGCATCATCGTTGCGAACATTAATTATTCTGCCGTGATATATATAATTTTTCTTAACTGTTTTTTCTTCAAGCTTCATAATTTCTCCAAAAGAAAAGGGCAACCGAGGAAACGAAATCTCGCCCAAGGTCACCCCCGTTTTTAAATATTATTATTCTTCGTCGCTGTCTTCGTCTTCATCTTCATCGTCAAAATCAAATTCAAGTGTTTCTCCGCAAGCGGGACACTCAATTGATTCTTCATCGAGAACGCTCTCGTCAAGGCAGATTGTTTCTCCGCAAGCGGGACACTCAACCTCAAAATAATCGCCGTCCTCGTGGCAGCAGCAATCATCATCGCAGCAGTCGTCATCGTCATAGATGCACTCTTCAACGTCGCCGAGATCCTCGTCGATTTCGTCAACAACCTCTGTAAGAGCTGCAACCTCGTCCTCAAGGTCTGCGATCGTAAGAGCCATCTCATCAATAGCGTCAACCATTGCCTTGATGATCTTTACTTCATCTGTATCTTTCTCAAAGTGAGCCATCTCAACAAGACCCTTGAGATATGCTGCTTTTTCGGTAACTGTCATCATTGTGAACCATCCTTTCAATTAAGGTAAATGAATAACTTACGCTCTGCCGAGATACTCGCCTGTACGGGTATCGATCTGAACCTTCTCGCCCTCGTTGATAAAGAGCGGAACCTTAATCTCTGCGCCTGTTTCAAGCGTTGCCGGCTTTGTAGCGTTTGTAGCTGTGTTGCCTGCGAAGCCCGGATCGGTCTTTGCAATCTCAAGCTCAACAAATGTCGGCGGCTCAACGCCGAAAACCTTGCCCTTATAGGAGAGGATCTTGCAAACCATACCGTCCTTTACAAACTTAAAGTTATCGGAAAGATCGGAAGAGTTGATCGGAATAAGCTCATATGACTCCGGATCCATGAAATAATAAAGATCGCCGTCGCTGTATGAGAATTCCATATCCTTTCTCTCGATAAATGCTGTCGGGAATTTAGCTGTCGGGTTGTAGCTCTTTTCAACTACGGAACCCGTAAGAACGTTCTTTGTCTTTGTTCTGACAAAAGCTGCGCCCTTACCCGGCTTAACATGCTGGAATTCAACAACCTGAAGTACGTTGCCGTCCTCTTCAAATGTCATGCCGTTTCTGAAATCACCTGCTGAAATCATGTGTTATTCCTCCGATTTGTTTTCTAAATTATGAATAGGTTGATTGTTGCCTATTCGTGTTTTTCTATATTATTTTATACTATTATCATTCGTTTTTCAAGTCTTTTCCGCTAAAAAGCATTGCTGCACCCTTATTTTTTTATAAAATAATAAGTTCTTTCGGCGCTTTTGTAAGATTTTCGCATCCGTTTTCCGTTATCAGCGCCATATCCTCGATCCTGACTCCGAAATTCTCCGGAATATAAATTCCGGGTTCGACTGTCACAATATTGCCGGGACGAAGCGTTGCGACCGACTTCGGCGAAAGATTCGGCTTCTCGTGTATTTCAATTCCGACTCCGTGACCTGTGGAATGACGGAAAAAATCACCGTAACCTGCCTCGGTAATTACATCCCTTGCCGCCTTATCACCGTCCGAACATTTCAATCCGCTTTTTAAAATTTCAAGCGTTGCAAGCTGAGCCTCAAGCACAGTGTTATAAACTCTCCTTTGCTCATCGTTGATACTGCCGACCGCAACTGTCCTTGTCATGTCGGAATGATAACCGTTGACAACCGCGCCGTAATCCATCGTTACAAAGTCGCCTTTTTCAACCTTTTTTTCTGTCGGAACGCCGTGCGGCTTTGAAGTATTCGCTCCGCTGATTGCTATTGTTTCAAAAGAGAGAGACTCTGCACCGTGACCGAGCATAAAGTAATCAAGCTCCAATGATATTTCTTTTTCTGTCACACCGGGCTTGATAAAACCGAGAATGTGTTCAAGTGCATCCTCGGCAATGCGCTGAGCTTTGCAGATGTTTTTTACTTCCTCATCGGATTTTACCGCACGGAACGAATCGATTATTCTATCTGTCCCCACAGTTGTCAGCTTTATTCCGTGAAGAGCTTTTCTCAGATTTTTCAGCTGAGAAACCGTCAGTCTGTCCGCTTCGACCGCAAGAGTTTTGCAATCGAATCTTGCTGCATATTCAATTAGTTTTGCTTTCTGTTCTTCAACGTCACAGCATTTTATTTTATCCCTTGCCGCTTCAATATAACGGCTGTCGGTCAGGAAAAGTGATCCGTTTTTTGTTGCAAAAAGGAATCCGTCCGAAGCATCAAAGCCCGTAAAATACCTTCTGTTTTCCTGCGAAACTATAAGCGCTCCGTCAACATTTTTCGGCAAACATTTTATAAAATCGTTGATCATTTTTTCACCCCTATATAAGATCGGCAATTATTGAATTAGAAATCAAAAATCCATTTTCCGTCAAAGCCATTGATTCCTTATCACATTTCATTAGACCGTTTTTGATATATTTTTCGGTCTTGTTTATTATTTCCTGCGGAAAATCCTTTTTGAATCTTTCTTCATAATTTTTAAAAATTATTCCATTGCTCAAGCGCAGACGAAGCATAATATATTCTTCCTCATCTCCGCCGTTTCCGTCGGGAATCGGTTCGCCTCCGTTTTTGAAATATTCAACATCTCTCGGATAATAAAATCTTTTTTCGTCAATAAAAGAGTGCGCCGACGGTCCGAGTCCGAGATATTCTTCGCAGTTCCAATATTTAAGATTGTGCCTGCCCTCATAGCCGTTTCGCGAAAAGTTGGAGATCTCGTAATGTTCAAATCCGTTTTCTCGGAGCTTTTCGCTCATAAACAGATACATATCCGTAACCTCGTCTTCATCAGGCAAGCAAAGCGTTTTCCTCTTAATATAATATGGAGTTCCTTCTTCAATTTTCAGCATATATGCGCTGATATGATCCGCTCCCGAATTGATGCAAAAATCAAGGGTTTCTTCTAGGCTTTTTATCGTTTGATCCTGAACGCCGAGCATAACGTCAAGCGAAATATTATTTATTCCTGCCGTGCGGCTTTGTTCAATTCTTTTTTCGATAAGCTCTCTGTCCGAAAATCTGCCGAGCTTTTTTCTTTCGTTTTCAATCACGGACTGGACGCCGAGAGAAATTCTGTTTACACCTGCACCCGCCACCGTTTCAAAAAAATCCTCCTCGACCGCCGATGGATTGCATTCAACTGTTATTTCCCCGTCAACGCCGAAAAGATTTTTCGCGCGCCGTGTCAGCATCGCAATATTTTCACCGCCGAGAACCGACGGAGTTCCGCCGCCGAAATAAAGCGTATCGGCTTTTCTGCACAGCTTGTCCGCCCAATTCTCCATACTTTCTATGAGCGAAACGGTATACATATCGCGATCGGATTCATCGCCGCGCACGGAATAAAAATCACAGTAGGGACATTTTGTTTTACAGAATGGTATGTGAAGATATAGTCCAATATTTTTCATTTGCACTCTCCAATTATTTTTCTGTAATTATTTTAGCGAAATTTTCATTGTTTTTCAAGGTGTAGATTTAAAATCTCAAATAAAAGCTTCAGGAAATAGAAAAAACGGCAGGCACTTTCGTGTCTGCCGCTGATTTATACGGATTTATACCTGATTATTTCGACTCGGTGTCAACCAACTCGATGATGCACATCTCAGCAGCATCACCGCGGCGGGCGCCTGTCTTGATAATGCGGCAATAACCGCCGTTTACGTCCTTATATTTCGGAGCAATTTCATCAAAAAGCTTCTTAACAACGTCCTCTTTTGTAACGTATGCTAAAACCTGTCTTCTTGAGTGAAGTGTGTTGTCCTTAGCAATGGTGATCATCTTCTCAGCCATTGCACGAACCTCTTTTGCTCTCGTAACGGTGGTTTCTATTCTGCCGTTTTCTAAAAGGTATGTTACCATGCCTCTGAGCATTGACTTGCGATGGTCACTTGCTCTTCCAAGCTTTCTGGATCCTGGCATTAAAAGTCACTCCTTTACCGTTAGTGTGTTGTTTGTTTTAGTTACAGCTCTGACGATCAGTCGTCATCCCTGCGAAGATCGTATCCGAGGGAAGCAAGCTTTGCAACAACCTCATCAAGCGACTTCCTGCCAAGGTTACGAACCTTCATC
>DNGF01000230.1:0-568 GCA_003486665.1 Oscillospiraceae bacterium | reverse complement strand
AAGTTCCTCAATGGTCATCTCTAAGACTTTTTCCTTGCCATTCTTACTCTTCTCAACCATTATCTCAGTTTCAAAAGCCTCATCAGAGAGATCTCCGAAAAGACTGAGATGCTCGTTGAGGATCTTGGCGCCCAGAGAAACGGCTTCCTTAGCGGAAATTGTACCGTTTGTCCACACTTCAAGTGTCAGCTTATCATAGTCGGTTATCTGGCCGACACGTGTGTTCTCGACTGTGTAATTTACCTTTAATACCGGTGAATAGATCGAGTCGATTGCAATTACGCCGATCGGCGGCTGAAGATACTGCTTATTTTTCTCGGCAGAATCATAGCCACGACCATTGCTGCAGGTCAACTCCATTACCACATGAGCGTCGCTGTCAAGAGATGCGATATGAAGATCCGGATTAAGGATTTCAACATCGGAATCTGTCTTGAAGGAGCCTGCGGTGATTTCACCTTCACCTTTAACATCAACGTACATGGTCTTGGGACCATCGCCGTGAATTTTAAGGATTACGCTCTTCAAGTTAAGAACGATTTCCGTAACGTCTTCCTTGACGCCGGGG
>DNGF01000163.1:8143-34321 GCA_003486665.1 Oscillospiraceae bacterium | reverse complement strand
TAGCCGCCGTAACCGTAGCCGCCGTAACCGTAGCCGTTTCCGTAACCATAGCCATAACCGCCGTTTCCATAGCCATAACCACCGTAGCCGTAACCGCCGTAGCCATAGCCGCCGTAACCGTAGCCGCCGCCATAGCCGTATCCGCCTGACTTTTTCTTCTTGCGGCCGTATCTGCCATAGTATCCGCCGTAACGAAGGTAGCCCTTACGTCTGTAATATCTGCTGTTTTCTTCACCGGCACTCATTGTAAATACCGCACCGAAAATCTCAATATCCGCACTTCTGATTTCATCAAGAGTACGGTTGATCTCAGTAACCTTGGCATAGTCGCGGCGAATACTGTATATGATTCCGTCGGCAAGAGGAGCAATAACAAGGCTGTCCGATACAACGTGAGCCGGCGGAGAATCTATGATAATATAATCGAATTCCTTTCTCGCCTGTTCAATAACCGCTTTAACCTTATCCGTGTCAAGAACCTCCGTTGACTTAAGTGATATTCCTCCTGTCGGAAGCACAAAAATACCGAGAGATTTAATGAACTTTATTGAATCAACATACGTTGATGTTCCCTTGATTATAGGAATAAGACCGTATCGTGTATCGCTCTTAACGCCGACCGCGTGCAAAACGGCAGGTTTTCTGAGGTCACTGTCTATAAGCAGTACCGACTTTCCTTTCTGAGCAAGGGAACAGGCAATATTTACCGAAACGGTCGTTTTTCCTTCGTCCTCGTAGGTACTTGTAATAACAAAGACCTTATGACCCTTTTCCGCCTTGATATTCTCTATCTTTGTTCTTATCGCCTTAAAGCTCTCAACAAAAGCAAAGCTGACCTTTGATGTATCTGTTATAAGCAGCGATCCCTGCGGCGATTTTTTCTTTTGATTAAACAGTCCGGATCTCTTTTCGAGCAGGGGAACCGAACCGAGAACAGTAACGTTAATATCACGCCTCATGTTGTCGAGCGTAAGAACCGTATTTGTGGTAATTGTAATAATAAAGATAATAAATGCAACTATTACTACGCCGAGTGCAAAGCCATAAACCGCTTTTTTCGTAGCGTCATCCGAATTGACTATTGACGGAGCGGTGGGATTCTTGATCAGTTTGATAGAAATGGTATTATCGTAACTTTGAACATATTCCGGGAACTTTTCCAGTACAACCTTTAAGGCTCTTTCACAGTAGCCTTGATCCGTGCTTGTAACATTAACCGTAAAAAATCCGCCGATACCGGTATCCTCAATAGAAAGACTGTTTTCGACAAATGACGTTGAATACTCTTTTCCGACCTCATCGTTCGCCAGGGTGTTCTGTATCGTTGAAAGCATTTCGCTTCCCTTGATAAGATATTGATAATATGCGATCTGATTATTTGAAGAAAATTTCGTTTCCTGTTTATATTGTGTTGTTGAATCCTTACTGTTTGAATAGTCCTTAACAATAACATATTGAGTTGACATAAAACCCAGCGTCATTGACGCTCTGTAGGTTTCGACATAGGTTGCTTTGGCGATTGCAAATGCCGCACCGGAAAAGACCGCACCGACAAGCAGCATGATCCAAAGTTTTGAAATAAGATTCTTTGCCAGTCTGCCCATATCGAGCGTGGGACCGGATTCGTTATAATATATACTCTTACCTACATCGAGTTCCTGCATTTCCAAATCAACTCCATTTTATTAATTATAGTTTAAAATTTGCAATTAGTCAACATCAAAAGCCCCTTTTGTATATTTCTCCTCTGTTTACGAGCGGAACTTCCTTGTTTGTAAGCACGCATTTTGCTGCATCATGAACCATCATCTGCATATTGAACTGACTGATATCGGGAGGGAAGAAATTCATCATTTTCATAAGATCGTTCATTCTGTAGTGGGTCGAATGAGCATCCGTCGCAATAAACGACGCTGCGCCGGCATATGCCATCGCATAAGCAAGCTCAAATTCCTGCGGTCCGTCAAGGCTTGCAAGGCTGGAGGCATTTATCTGGAACAGAACTCCGTTTCTTATTAAAGCATTGACCGCGTCATAATCAAACTGAAAATACTCGTATCTCTCCGGATGAGCAATTATGGGTATAAGTCCCATGTCAATAATTGTGTTGAGATATCCTATTATTCTTTTCATCGAAACATTCTTAAATGCAAATTCAATGAGAACATATCGGCTGCCGTTAATTGCAAGTCTTTTGAGATCCGTTGCAAAGAAAATATCGTCATCAACATATATCTCCGCTCCGGGATAAAGCGTTATTCCGAGATCAAGGTTTCGGACAATACCCTGAAGCTCCCTGATCTTATCATTTCTGACTCTGACAAAATTATCTATATCGCCCATCGTAGTTATATGCGGAGTGCAAACAATATGTTTAATTCCGTTTTGCCCGGCAATTCTGCACATTTGCACGGACATATCCATATTTTTAGATCCGTCATCCATTCCCGGAAGAATGTGGCAATGCAAATCAATCATATCAAGCCATCCTTTGTCAAAATAACTCTTATTGCTCTTTGTTCAATATATTGTCGGCAGCAATCGCAAAGCCCTGTGCGGCAGGCACAATGCAAAGCTTTTCCGAATAAAAGCCGATTCCGTGTGTGTCACCCTGTGAAAAATCCACAATTCCGTTTCTTCTTGTTACGGACCTGAGTTTTTCCCTCATCTTGAGTGCAAGCTCTTTATATTCTTCGTTTTTTAACAGATCTGCCAGATAAGCATAGCAATATGCAAGCATCGCACACGCCGAGCTGTCCTGCGTTGAAAAGCTTATCACTATTCTGTCAACGGTACCGTCATCATGAATATATTTCTTCAAGGCTTCAAAAAACTCCATTGAAATTTTAAGAAGTTCAGCCTTTTCCTTGTTGTATCCGTCTGTTTCGAGCAAGGCACGCAAGCTGTCAACGAGTCCGATTCCCCACCAGGCACATCCTCTGCCCCAACCGCATATGCCAAGCGGTTCAAGCGAGCCTTCGCAAAAGCCATGGAAAGGAAGTTTTGTTGTTTTATCAATTCCGTTTTCACGGTATTCTCTTATTTGTTTAACGGCAAGATCAATATACTCTTTTTCATTATAAGTAATAGCATATTTTATAAGAAACGGACAAGCCATTCCCACCGTGTCAACAAGCCTGTATTTCGGAAAAGACTCGTTATACGGGATCGTACCGTTCTTTTCCGCAGAAATCTTAAGCATATATGCGGCATTCTCCATCGCAGGCTTGATCTCTTTGCTGTCAACATACTTGCTTGACAAAAGCTCATAGCAAAGCATTGCACTGTCCATTCTTTTCGGCAAAACCTTCCATTCACCGTCTTCTACCGGAATGTATCTCGTTGCAAGGAGTCTGACTTCCGTTTCAACATTTTCATCCATGCCGTTTGCCGCTTTCAAAAGAGAGGCGTCCTGCCAATACATCACGGAAGTAATTTTTCCGTAGTCATTTATCTTTTTTATAAAGCTGATTTTTCTGTTGTCATTTATTAAAACCTCAGGCGCACCTTTTTCCATCCAACGCAGAAGGATTTTCCGTGTTTTTTTATGCCACTCGGATTCGGCAAGCTGTCCGATTTTTATACGTCCGAGCCATGTAAAAAATTCTTCCCACCTATCATAGCCGAGAACAGCTATTACAATTAAAAGCAGTATCACAATTATAGTCATTTGATTTGCCTCACCCGTTAATTATATTATAAAGTTTATTCAATTCCTCTTCATTACCGATCTTTTCTTTTTTCAGATTCTCACTCAGCTTTTCCCTTTCTTCCGATCGGTCTATAAGCTTTTCTATTTTATCAGCCATATCAATTTTATTCATTTGACAAACAATTCCGTTAACGCCGTTATTAATCTGATCGCGGACTGTCGAAAAATCCGTAACCACTATCGGACGGCAAAGACATTTTGCTTCATCAATCGCAATTGATTTACCCTCATAAAGGGACGGCTGAACATAGATGTCGCATTGTCCGATATACGGGTACGGCTCCGATTTTTCTCCGAGCAGAATAAAGACATTATCAAGTCCGCTGTCGGAAATTTGATTCTTAATCTGTTCTTTTAACGGTCCGTCACCGATATGATACCATTTAACTTTTTTCTTTCTGCGTACAAGCTCGGCGCAAGCGTCAACGGCAAGAGAAATATTCTTCTGCTCAAAAAATCTGCCGACCGTACAAATAATTATATCACTGTTTCGGTCGGGATACGCATTAAATCTTGCACTTTCTTTTTTTATAATTTCTCCGCTTGTTATGTTTTCAACAACGCAAAGTTTTTCTGTGAACTCCGGAAAATTATGTAACAGACTTTGCAAGCACTTCTCGGAAACGGTCACAATTTCATCTGCTTTTTCAAATGTTTTTCTGCAAATTTTTATACTGAGTCCAAGCTTTTCAATATCATTATGAACATAACATATTTTTCGCGAAGCATTTACGTTTTCAACAACAAAACGGTTTGCATTTCCCTCAAGATATCCTATTGCACAGTCGTATTTTTTATTAATTTTCGGAAGCTGTTTTTTTAAATATTTCCACTGTTGTTCCTCGGCTTTTTCATTGTCATTTTCAGCTGAAATTTTTGAATACTTCCATCTGTCTGCCGCCGAGGAGAACATTCCTTTTTTCAGGAAATATTTTACCGCCGCAACCGCGTCACCGTCAAACATCTCATAGCTTTCGTTACCGCCGATTATGTTGACGCTGTCGGGAATTTTCTCAAAGAACAATCCGTCATGGCGAAAACAAAGCAAGTCCACATCGTATTTATCATAGTCAAAAAGTGTAAGCACTGTCAGCAGACTTTTTTCTGCGCCTCCGCTTCGCATTGAGGGAATAACAAAAAGTATTTGCTTTTTCAAGCTACCACTCCCGTCAGATTTTCTGAAGCGTTTCTCCCGCTTCCATGGCACTTCTCATTCTCAGAGGAATACTTCTCATAAGCTCACCTCTGATGTCGTTCTCGTTCACAACCATTTTTAAGAATTCTTTTTTTAACGGCTCGGCGTCAGTCATTGAGCCGAAATTCAGAACGTATTTCTCTTCACCGAAAATGTCCTTTGCAATTCCCCTCGCTTTAACGCTGTAACCGAGAGCAACCGTGGGTACTCCGCTTGAATATGCGGCAATGGTTGCGTGGGTTCTTGCGCCGATAAAAAATCTTGTATGTGCAATATAACCCTTATACTGTCTTGCGTCAAAAGTCGGCGGCAAAATCGTTATTCTGCCCGTGTCGGCAAATTTGTCATAGAAGGGCTTCATATAATCATAGTCGTTATTGTTATCCTCGACAACATGAGGAATAAGCATTATTTTCATTGTTGTGTTTTTAAATACAAAGCTTATAAAATCCTCGACGATTTCTCTTTTTTTCGGATCGCCCTTTGTGATAAGGGGACTTATATTAAATCCGAGCGTGTTTTCTCTTGTAAAGCCCTCTATCGGCTCTACATCTGCCCTTTCTAAGCAAAAGGCCGGATCGGAATATAAGTATATATTATCATTTGCTGCTTTCTCTTTCAGAAGCTCATATGTAATCGGCTCTCTTGCAAAGATTGCGTCAAAATCGGCAAGACTTTCAAGCTTTTCGTCAGAGAGATCCTCTGCGCCGATCGAGGCACCCCAAAGCACTGTTTTCTTCCCTGCTTTTTTAAGCTCTCTTGTCAACACACGAATTCCGTGATTATCCCCGTAGCAATATGTATCACCGCCTACAGAAAGACAAATGTCGCTTTTCTCTGCATCGGACACAATCGGCGAATACATTTTTTCAAGTGCATACTCCTCGGACTTGTTTATTTTCAAATCCATCACGGCAATTATTTTTTCGGGAATTGTCAGCTCTCTACGAACTGCCGGCTTCACTTCAACACCCTTAATTATTTTATCTGCTTCGGCATCATTTGAAGAAAGAATAAATTCCGCCTTTTCGTCACTGTTTTCAATAATGTTGACAGTACCTCTGACAAGCGCCTCGCAGCCATGGTTTTTGCTGCCGGCATGATTAAACATAAAATACTTCATTATAAAATCCTCATCTGAAAAGTTTTCTTCCCGGTAGGAAATAATCTGATTGATACATATAAATCTGATATGCCATAAATCGTGAATATAGGAAGAACAATAAAACAAGTCCGGTTGTGTATATCGCGCGATCCTTTTGCTTAACGGCATAGAAAACAACCCATCCCGTAAAGATAATGAAAAACGGCTGCAAGTAAATTCCCAGTCTTGCAAAAATCCAGTTATAGCTGGCAACAATGTATACTGCCATGTTGAGGAACGCCATATTTATCAGAATATCTCCGATATGTCCGAGCTTATTCATTCTCTCACGGTTAAGGTAAGCAACAACAATCGGTGCTGCGGCAACGACAGCCCTGAACAAGCTGCTTCCGCCCTCTTTACCCTCGGTAAACCAACCGTTATCGGCATATGCCGCATAGCTTGTATCTCTAAGTGCATTTAAAAACGAAGGCAGTATAGCGTCAAAGCAAACCGTTACAATAACACTGCCCAATACGATTATATAGGAGCTTCTTTTCCACGCCTTTCTGCGTACAATAAAAAACACGACTAACATTATTATGGCACTGCTGTGCATCCAGTACGCCAGTATAACGAAAATGGCATATTTAAAAAACGCTCCGCGTTTCATCGAAAAAAGGAATTTTGTTCCGAGCAAAATTATTGCCGCGGCCATATATTGGCGCATTCCGTCCATCATTCCGCCGAGATATCCGTATGCAACAAACATATAAATAGACAATTCAAACGGCGATGAATAAAAATAAAAAATCAGCAGCGGCGGAACCAATGCAATTACGGCACAAATAAAAATCAAAATCTGCGGATCATCCGTATGATTTCTGATAATATTCTGAATAAATTCAAACATTCTGCCTTCGGTTATCATTGACAGCGAAACTTCATTTTCATCCGGCATTCCCTGAAAGGAATACATATAAAAATAGGTATCTCCGATAGTTCTTCTGAGTCCTGCGAATGAAACATAAAAGGCAATCGGAAAGATAGCGGCGATAGGATTAGGTAACGGCTGACCAAGACCTCCTTGTGCCTTGAGCGGAAACGAACGAGCTGCCATTGCAATAAGACACATCGCAAACGTGGCAACCCAAACGACTATTTCGTAGAAGTCAAAATCAAAATTAATCATTCCGTTCCTTTCTCCGTAGAAAAAATCTCTAACAATATCCATCGTAAACCGTTTCCACTTCGTTTAATACTTTTTCTTTTGAAAAAGGTTCCGCAAGTTTTACACCGTTATCCGAAAGCTTATTATACAAATCTTTATTATTATTTATCAGCCTTATTTTGTCTGCCATTGCCGCATCATCGTTCGGTGAAATGATATATCCGTTATATCCGTCACGGCATAATTCGCGATGCCCTCTGTTGTCGGCAAGAACTACGGGAAGTCCGCACGCCATAGCCTCCATTACATTGACGGGCAAGCCCTCGCGAAGACTGGAACACACTGCGATATCGCTCATATGCACAAGATCGCTCACGTCATTTCTGTGTCCGAGGAATTCAACACAGTCGGACACTCCGAGTTCTTCTGCGAGCCTGATATATCTGCCGTTATAATTATCCGCTCCGACCAAAAGCAAGCGATATTTTCCGTCAGCTTTTTTCAGCCTTTGCATGGCACGAATCAGCATTCCCTGATTCTTATTTTCATTCATCTCCGCAACATAGATCAGGACTGTTTCATCAGTATCATAGCCCTTTTCACGGCGAAGTCTTAATTTCTCTTCATCTGTCACTTTATAAAAAAGATCGCTGTTAAAACCGACACCGTTGACCTTAACTGTTTTTTTTGCTTTTAAATGCTTTTTGGCAAATTCATAGTCTTCGTTATTTATCGTTATCAGGCAATCCGTTACCGTTGAAAAAGCAAGCTCGATCGGATAAAAAACAAGCCAGTTAAGAAGCGGCGCTCCCTTATAAAAATGAAAGCCGTGGGCTGTGTAAATAACCTTCACACCTTTTTTTCTTTCGCCCATCGCGGCAAGTCTTGCAAGAATTCCACCCATCGGAGTATGGCAATGTATAATGCTGTAGCCGCCGTTTTTTATAATTGATTTCAGCTCTTTATATGCCTTTAAATTTTCTCTGTCGGCAGGGGAGCGTCTGATGGGAATTTCAAACCTATTGTCGCAATACGGCAATTCTCTGTCGCCGTGGCAGGCAACATCCACTTGCCACCCTTTTTCTTTAAACAACTTAAAACAAGGCAAATGAAAATAAAAAAAATGTTCCGCAACCGTTGCGACAAAAAGTATTTTTTTCATTACGGAGCATCCTTTCATTCAGACTCTCTCTGTTTCTTTATTTCCGCTGAATTTTTCCATTGTGTTTTCTTTTCCGCTGTTTATTCCGTCCTGGCGAATAACATTTTGAATGGTTTTGAAAAATATTTTCATATCCATAAGAAAACCGTAATGGTCAACATAATAAATATCATAAGAAAATTTTTCATCCCAAGTCAGCGTGTTGCGTCCGTTTACCTGCGCCCAACCTGAGATTCCGGGTAAAACATCATGTCTTCGCATCTGTTCCGGCGAATACAGATCAAGGTATTCAATAAGCAGCGGCCTGGGACCGATAAAGCTCATATCGCCCTTGATAATATTGAAAAGCTGCGGCAGCTCGTCCACGCTTGTCTTTCTGAGAATTCTGCCGATTTTTGTCATTCTTTCAAAATCGCTCAGTTCTCTGCCATTTTCGTCACAGAGCTTTGTTGACATCGTTCTGAACTTATAAACCGTAAATATCTTACCGTTTTTCCCCGGTCTTTTTTGCTTAAAAAGAACCGGGCCGTCACGATTTGCCGCAATAAGGATTGCCGACAAAATCATAAGCGGCGACAACAATATCGCCAGCAAAACCGCCGTCAGCAAATCCATTATTCTTTTAATATACTTATACACCCGATTCACTCTCTCGCAAAAAATTCAATCAATTAATTTCAGCTTCATGATAATTCGGAACAATTTCTTTAATAATTCCTCTTACCTCATTTTCATCGGCTTTCTTAAGTTTTTCAAGCTCCTGCTCAAAGAGATTGTCGTCCATATCGACAGGCTTGGTAACAAATATTTTGTTGTTTGCCGTCATCTTTCTCTCATCGCTTTCTTCGTCAAGCACAAGCTCCTCATAGAGCTTTTCACCCGGACGAAGACCGGAGAATTTGATTTCAATTTCTGTATAGGGCTTATATCCCGAAAGCATGATAAGGTTCTCGGCAAGAGTAACTATTTTAACGGGTTCTCCCATATCGAGAACAAAAATTTCTCCGCCCTTTGCAAGACCGCCTGCCTGAACAACAAGCTGTGCGGCTTCGGGAATAGTCATAAAATATCTTGTTATATTCGGATGCGTTACCATAACCGGTCCGCCGTTTTTAATCTGCTCTGTAAAAATCGGAATTACACTTCCGCTTGAACCGAGAACATTGCCGAAGCGTACAGCGGCAAAGATCGTGCTGTTTTTGCATTTGCGTTCAAAGTACTGCACAATCATCTCGGTAATTCTTTTTGTGGCGCCCATGACGTTAGCCGGATTAACGGCCTTGTCCGATGATATGTTTACAAAACGCTTTACATTATATTCGACAGCGATGCTCGCAACATTGAATGTGCCGAAAACATTATTTTTAACCGCTTCTTTCGGACTGTCCTCCATGAGCGGAACGTGTTTATGCGCCGCCGCATGAAAAACAATCGACGGGTGGAACTCTTCAAAAATCTCTCTGAGTCTTGCCTGATCTCTGACAGATCCTATCCTGATATCAATTTCGGGATTGCCGTGATGATATGCGTCAAGCTGCTGCTTGAGAAGATATGCGCTGTTCTCATATATATCGAACACAACGATTTTTTTCGGGTGATATTTTGAAACCTGACGGCAAAGCTCGCTTCCGATAGAACCGCCGCCGCCCGTTACAAGTACGACCTGATCCTTAAGATATCCGCAGACATCTCTGTTCAGTTCAACTTCGGGTCTTGAGAGAAGATCCGTAATATTTACATCTCTGATTCTTCCGCCCTTGGAGGTATCGGTCATTTCCAGAAGGCTCGGAGAGGTTTTGAGCTTACATCCTGTCTTGACCGCTATGCGGAGAATTTCCGTCTGCCTTTCGCTGTCAACCGACGGCAGGCACATGATTATCGTGTTAATGTTATATTTTTTTGCAAGTTCGGGTATCTGATCGCAGGTTCCCTTGACAGGAATTCCGCGAATTCTTTTTCCGACCTTAAGAGGGTAGTCGTCTACGGCAATAATCGGTTTGCCCCTTGCATAGTTGTTAACTTCAAGCTCGTTAATAATGATCATTCCCATATCGCCCGCGCCGACGATCATTACACGATCGAGTTTTTCGTCCATCTTGAGATTTCTCTCACGGTAATATCTTCTTACAAGGCGATATATAATTCTCATTCCCGCAACAAGTATAATTGCGACGAGAGTTCCGAAAATATAAAAGAAAGCGTCAAAACAACCGTTTTTAAGTTGGGAAGCAGCTCCGCCGATGCTGGAAAGAATCAAATCAACGGCAATTCCCGAAATTCCTCCGATGACCGTTGCCAATGCGACATTCCACACCTCATGAATTCCGGCATATTCCCACATACTTGAATAAATTTTGAAGGCATGATATAAAACTATAAAAATAACCGTAACCGGCAAAGCCCTTTGCCAGATAGCATCCCAATTTTGCTGACCGCTGCCAAGCAGCATAACAAATATGTATGCAAAATTTACAGCAACAACATCATACAGCATCATAAGAGTGCCTTTAATCAGCGTACTCTTAAAATCAACTTTTTTCAAAATGTTTTACCTCCCCGAATTTAACAACGATAATTTCGACTTTTCCCCTACTATACTCTTTAATATATTAATATATTTTTATGGTAAAGTCAAGGTTAACAAACTTTATATTTGTTCTTATTGGCAAAATATTAAGCTTTTTTATGGTTTTTTTGCATTATTTTTTCAGTATTTCTAACTTATAGCACTGAATCGGAGCCGCTTTGCTTTATATCAAGTGTTTTCGGTTGACAGCACCGCGGAAATGTGATACGCTTAAGAAAAAAGAATGGAGAAGTGCAGATGATAGGAATCGGAAAATGGGAAGCTTCAATAAACACCATGCTTTTTCGAGGAACAGGCAGAGTCACTATAAGCGACAAAAACGGAAAATATGATTTTAAACTTGAAATAGTCGGTGAAAATATCCCCGAATTTAAAATCAGCGAGATTGTTGAGGACGGAAACACCCTGCGCGCCGTTGCTGAGAGCGATATGTTTAAGGGCAAGAAAATTCCCGTAACCGCAACCTTTAACGGAGATACCGTTGTCGGTACTGCAAAGCTGCCGTTTATAGGTAATATCAAAGTTAACGGACACCGAATCGGCTGAAAAAATTGATACAACTTAAGGCAATGCCGCATATCTCAACTGTGCGGTGTTGCCTTAATATTTTGCCGTCCCAAGGCGCGGCATTTTTTAAATTTTTATCCATTTTAACAACTGCCGGCGGCTGACAGCAAAATACCGTCAAAAACGTTCCGCCAAGATTTATGTCCGGCATTTATACGAGGTTAATTTATGTCAATGACTGTCTTTTGTAACAAAGTACACAAATGAAGCGACAAATTTCTACATCGAATTTGAATATAATAATCAAAGACGGCTTGAATTTTACTTTTGTTTTTGATACAATATATAATGTATATAAGTATAATACCAAATGATCATTTCTTTGTTTGTTGAGGTGACGCAATGAAAAAGAAAAAAACAAATATAAACGATGTTCCGCTTTACCTGTTTCATCAGGGACAGAACGCCAAGGCTTATGAATTTCTCGGCTCGCATCGTTCGGGAAATGACGAGGTTGTGTTTCGCGTCTGGGCGCCCCATGCGGCGGCGGTCAGCGTAGTCGGCGATTTCAACGAATGGGATATTGACGCCGATCCGATGAAAAAGCTTGAGGACAACGCTGTTTGGGAATGTAAAATCAAAGGAATAAAGCAGTTTGATAATTACAAGTACTGCATAACAACACAGTCGGGTGAGCTTCGCTACAAGGCGGATCCGTATGGATTCCATGCCGAAACCCGTCCCGAAACCGCATCAAAGTTTTATGACATTGACGGATACATCTGGAAAGACGAAAAATGGATGGCCGAGAGAATATCCGCAAGCGTCTATGACAGTCCGATCAATATTTATGAGGTACACGCAGGCTCATGGAAGCAGCATGAAGACGGAAATTTTCTCTCATACCGTGAGTTAGCAGACGAATTGACAAAATATGTCAAGGACATGGGTTATACTCATATAGAGTTACTTCCGATATGCGAGCATCCGTTTGACGGTTCGTGGGGATATCAGGTAACAGGCTATTTCGCTCCGACCTCACGCTATGGCGAGCCGAAAGACTTTATGTACTTCGTTGACAAATGCCACCGCGAAGGAATCGGCGTTATTCTCGACTGGGTTCCCGCTCATTTTCCGAAGGATGCACACGGTTTGTTTGAATTTGACGGACAGAGCTGTTACGAATACGAGGATATCCGCAAGGGAGAGCATTTACAGTGGGGTACAAAGATTTTTGACTACGGACGCAACGAAGTCAGAAGCTTTTTGACATCATCGGCAATGTTCTGGCTTGAAAAATATCACGTTGACGGACTTCGTGTTGACGCGGTTGCTTCTATGCTTTATCTCGACTACGGCAGAAACGACGGCGAATGGATTGCCAACAAAAACGGCGGCAGGGAGAACCTTGAAGCGGTTCAGTTTTTGCAGAATCTCAACATTTCGATTTTCCGCGAACATCCCGATGTCATGATGATTGCCGAGGAAAGTACCTCATGGCCGCTGGTTTCAAAACCCGTCTGTGACGGCGGACTCGGATTTAATTTTAAATGGAACATGGGCTGGATGAACGACTGTCTGAAATATTTCTCGATGGACGGAATTTACAGAAAGTTCAATCACAACTGCCTGACATTCTCGTTCTTCTACGCTTTTTCGGAAAACTTTGTTCTTCCGATCTCACACGACGAGGTTGTTCACGGCAAATGCTCCATGATAGGCAAAATGCCCGGCGAATACAATGAAAAATTTGCAGGACTGAGAGCTTTTTACGCTTACATGATGGCGCATCCGGGCAAGAAGCTTCTCTTCATGGGTCAGGAATTCGCTCAATTTATTGAGTGGAACTACAAGCAGGGTCTTGACTGGCTGCTGCTCGACTACGAAAAGCACGCTCAGATGCAAGGCTATGTCCGCACACTGAACAAGCTCTACAAAAAGCAGAGTCCGCTCTGGCAGATCGACTACGACTGGGAGGGCTTCAACTGGATAAGCAACGATGATGTTGACAATTCTGTTATTTCTTTCAGAAGAATCGACAAAAACAAGAAGGAGATTATCGCAGTTTGCAACTTTACCAATGTTGAGCGCAGCGGCTACCGAATCGGCGTGCCGAGAGCAGGAACCTATAAAGTAATTCTCAACACGGATGCCGAGGAGTTCGGCGGAAACGGCAAAGGAACCGCAGTTAAAGTCAAGAGCGAAAAAATCCCGATGCACGGCTTTGACAACAGCATAGCGCTTGACCTTGCGGGACTGAGCGTTATTTATCTGACTCCGCCGGCAAAGAGAAAAACAACAAAGAAAAACACGACTGAAAAAGTCAGCAAATAAAGGAGGAATAGTAATGTCCCGAAAACATGAATGTATCGCAATGCTTCTTGCAGGCGGACAGGGAAGCCGCCTTGGTATTTTGACAAAGAACATTGCAAAGCCTGCCGTTCCATACGGCGGAAAATACCGAATTATTGATTTCCCTCTTTCAAACTGCGTGAATTCCGGCATCTACACCGTCGGAGTTCTGACCCAGTATCAGCCGCTTGAGCTTAACGATTATATCGGCAACGGACAGGCATGGGATCTTGACCGCGCCGACGGCGGCGTTCACATTCTCTCCCCCTATCAGCAGATATCGGGTACCGAATGGTACAAGGGCACGGCGAATGCAATTTATCAGAACATCAACTTTATCGACAGATATGACCCCGAGTACGTTCTCGTTCTTTCGGGCGACCATATCTATAAAATGGACTATTCCAAGATGCTTTCTTTCCACAAGGAGAAGAACGCAGACTGCACAATAGCAATGCTTGAGGTTCCGTGGGAGGAGGCTTCACGCTTCGGTCTTATGCTCGTCAACGATGACGGCTCAATTGCCGAATTTGAGGAGAAACCGAAGAATCCCCGTTCGAACAAGGCTTCGATGGGCGTTTATGTTTTCTCATGGAAAAAGCTCAGGCAATACCTGCTTGACGATGAAGCCAATTCGAACTCAAGCAACGACTTCGGCAAGGATCTTATCCCGGCAATGCACGCCGCTCACGAAAGACTTTTTGCCTATGAGTTTGACGGCTACTGGAAGGACGTCGGAACGATCGACAGCCTTTGGGAGGCTAACCTTGACCTGCTCAATCCGAAGGTTGACCTTGACCTTACGGACACAAGCTGGAGAATTTATGCAAAGGATCCTATCACAGGTCCGCACTATGTTTCGGACACCGCCAAGGTTCAGAATTCAATGGTTGCCGAGGGCTGCGAGATCGAGGGCGAGGTTGATTTCTCCGTTCTCTTTGCAAACGTTACCGTCGAGGAGGGCGCGATCGTTAAGGATTCGATCGTTATGCCCGGCAGCGTAATCAAGAAGGGCGCAGTCGTTCAGTATGCAATTGTTGCCGAAAACGTCACCGTTGAGGAGGACGCAAGGGTAGGCAAGCGGCCTGAAGAAATGGAAAATCTTGACGACTGGGGCGTTTCCGTTGTCGGAATGAACGTCAACATCGGCAGGGGCGCAACAGTTGAGCCGAAAGCAATGATCGGCGAAGATGTAAAGGAGGCGTAAGCAATGAGAGCAAACAATGTACTCGGACTTATTTTTTCAAATACATACGATAATTATCTCAGCGAGATAACATCGGTTCGCTCTATGGGTTCCGTGCCTTACGGCTGCCGCTACCGCCTGATCGACTTTCAGCTTTCCGCGATGGTGAACAGCGGAATGGGCAAGGTCGGCATCATCACCAAGAGCAACTATCAGTCACTCATGGATCATGTCGGTCACGGCAGAGCATGGGATCTTTCCCGTAAAAACGGCGGACTTTATCTGCTTCCGCCTTTTAATATCGGCACAACGGGTATTTACTCCAACAAGATTGAAGCAATTTCAAGCGCAATGAATTTTCTCCGTAACTCGGAGGAGGAATATGTCCTCATGACGGACTGCAACGCTATATATAATGTTGACTTCACTGATATGTTTGAGCGTCATGAAAAATCGGGTGCAGATATCACAATCGCTTACAAGCACTCACCTGCACCGGCAATAAGAGAGCTTACAAAGTTTGAGCTTGCCGATGACGGCAGAATTACTTCTATCAGCCGCCGCAGTGATGAAGAGGCAAATTATTCACTCAACGTTATCTTCATGAGGAAGTCGCTTCTTGAAAGACTCATTTCGGAAGCAATCGGTCTTGGATATCATTCGTTTACCGAAGATGTTCTTCAGAAAAACATCAAGTCGCTGAAAATTTACGGCTGTGAGTTTGACGGCTACGTTAAGGTTATCGACGGAATTCAGAGCTACTTTGAAGCAAACATGGATCTTCTCAAGAAGGAAAACCGCAAGGCTCTTTTCTCAAAAGAAAAGCCCGTATTTACAAAGGTCAAGGACGATGTTCCGGCTATCTACGGACTGGATTCTCACGCGTCGAATTCGCTCATTGCGGACGGCTGCGTAATCGAGGGTACGGTCGAGAACAGCGTTCTGTTCAGAGGCGTTCATATCGGCAAGGGTGCGGTAGTCAAGAACTGCGTACTCATGCAGAACGCTTATATCAGCGACGACGTTAAGCTCAACTGCGTCATCGCCGACAAAAATGTTGTTATCAAGCCCAACAAAAATCTTTCGGGCGATGTCAAGTTCCCTGTATTCATCGGAAAGGGAATAGTAATCTAAAACATACCGCAGAAATTAACGGTGTTGCTTTTAAGAAAGGATGATTTAGATGAAAGTTTTATATGCCGCATCAGAGGCGCTCCCGTTCATTGCGAGCGGCGGACTCGGCGATGTTGCAGGCTCCCTGCCCCATGCGCTGAGGAAAAGACTTATCGGCTGCCGTGTTGTTCTTCCGATGTACGACACGATCAAGCAGGAGCTTAAGGACACGATGAAGTTTATCACTCACATCTCTGTTCCCGTAGCATGGCGACGTCAGTATTGCGGAATTTTTGAAGCAAAGCACAACGGCGTTATATATTATCTTATCGACAACCAGTATTATTTCAAGCGTGACACGATTTACGGTCACTATGACGATGCGGAAAGATTTGCTTTCTTCTCCCGTGCAGTTCTTGAAATAATCCCCTATATTGATTTCAAACCCGACATCATTCATTGCAACGACTGGCAGACGGCTCTCACTCCCGTTTACTATTCGGCAATGTATGCAAACTCACCGGGCTATGAAAACATAAAGACGATTTTCACGATTCATAACATTCAGTATCAGGGCGTTTACGGCAAGGAGCTTCTTGAGGACGTTCTCGGAATTCCTGCCGATAAGGCTTCGCTGCTTGAATATGACGGCTGCATCAACTTCATGAAGGGCGCTATTGAGTGCGCCGACAAGGTTACGACCGTCAGCCCGTCCTATGCCGATGAAATTCTTGACCCGTGGTATTCACACGGTCTTGATTCAATTCTCAATGAGCGCCGCTACAAGCTCAGCGGCATTCTCAACGGAATTGACACTGTAGGCTACGATCCCGCAACGGACAAGTGCATTAAAAAGAACTTCTCCGCCGATGATGTTTCGGGTAAAAAGGTTGACAAGGAAGAGCTTCAGAAAGAAATGGGACTTCCCGTTAAGCCGGGCGTTCCCGTTATCGGAATGGTAACAAGACTTGTTTCCCACAAGGGGCTTGATCTTGTTAAGGGCATCCTCGATGAGCTTCTTGCGACCTCGGAAATGCAGCTTGTTGTTCTCGGTTCGGGCGACTACGAATATGAGAGCTACTTCCGCTGGATCGCCGAGAAATATCCCGACAAGGTCGGCTTAAGAATCGGATTTGTTCCCGAACTTGCAAGAAGAATTTATGCAGGTGCGGATATGTTCCTTATGCCCTCAAAGAGTGAGCCGTGCGGTCTTTCTCAGATGGTTGCGCTTCGTTACGGTACGGTTCCCATCGTCCGTGAAACAGGCGGCTTGAGAGATTCGATCACCGACTGCGGCGATGGCAAGGGCAACGGCTTCACATTCAAGAGCTACAATGCTCACGATATGCTTGACGCGATCCGCCGTGCGCTTACTCTCTACTACAACGGCGACTGGAACGAGCTTGTTCTGCGTGCGCTCAACTGCGATTTCAGCTGGGGCCGTTCCGCAAACGCATATATCAGACTTTACAAAGAAACTCTTAAAGGCTGAGGAATCACAAAATAATAATGTCCCCGGTGTGTCCTGCGCCGGGGCATTGTAAGTAAAAGGAAAAATATATGAAATCATACTACATACAACTTATCCGCAACGGTCTGACCGAGGGCAACGTCAGCGGAAAATATGTCGGTCACATTGATGAGCCTCTCAGCAGCGAGGGTATAGCTCAGATTGAGCAGATGAAAACCGACTACAAATATCCGCCCGTCAACGCTGTTTTTGCAAGTCCGCTTTCACGCTGCACCCAAACGGCAAGGCTTATTTATCCTAACTGCGAACCGATCGTTATCAACGGTCTTATCGAATACAACTTCGGCGAGTTTGAGGGCAAGACGGCAGAGGAGCTGCAGAATCATCCTGTTTTTCCCGACTGGCTGGCAGGCAAAAAAGGCGTTGAACCTCCGTTCGGAGAAAGCAATGACGAATTTGCAAACCGAATTGCAAACGCATTCATAAAAATTGTTGACGGACTTATTGAAACCGGATTTACTCATTCGGCAATCGTTACTCACGGCGGTGTTATTATGGCGCTTCTGACCTTGTTCGGTCTGCCTCAGGCTCCGATGCACGAGTGGCTGACCCCCGGCGGATGCGGCTATACCATAAGAATCACACCTTCTCTGTGGTCGCAGGGACGTAAGGTTGAGGTCATCGCACAGATTCCGGAGGTCGAGGGCGAAAAAGACGGCTTCGGCACGGATAATGAAGACGATTTCAACGTTGAGGATTACATAAACGATTAAAGCTATTTCATTCCGAAAAGCAAAAATTAAGGAGTGTTTAAATGAAGCAATACAGAACGGTTATAAAAACAAATAAATTTCCGCAGCTCACACGCCGAGTTTTCACAACGGCGGACGGACTGAAATCCGATAACATTACGGCGATGCGCTTTGACAACAACGGCGTGCTTTTTGTCGGTACGGATAAGGGTCTTGCGCGCTTCGACGGTGAAAAATTCTCCCCCGTTGCAATCGGTGTAAAGGATGCGGCCATCTCAATGATTTATTTTAACTCCGAAAATCATATGTTTGTCGGAGTTGGCAATTCTATGCTCGAATTCAACGGTAAAAAGAAAATTTCCGAAAAACAGTTCGGCTCTAAGCTCGTTGATATCAAGGTTGACCTTGACGGCGCGGCATGGATTCTGACCGAAAGCGTTCTCTACAAGCTCGGTGAAAACGGCTATGACATTGAGATCGGAGTTCCCGGCAAGGGCAGCTGTCTTGCCGTTTACAAAAACAACAAGGTCTATGTCGGCACGGCAGGCGGCGGACTTCACGCACTTGTCGGCAAGCGCTGGCACTGGTCGGAGCTTATGGAGGGCGTTACGGGAATTCTCAGCAACACAATTACCTGCCTTTACATGGATCCTGTCGGCAGCATTTGGGTCGGCACGGATAAAGGCGTTTGCGTTTATGATGACAACAGCTATTGGCTCGATCATTCAAAGATCGTCGGCCTGCCCGATGCTCACATAACGGGTATGGCAATCGCAGAAAACGGCGACAAGTATTTTTCAACCACAACCGGCCTTATCCACCAGCACAACGGCAGACTTTCATATTACGGCTACAAGCGCTGGCTTCCGAGTCCGAACGCAACAGGCGTTGCTATCTCTCCGGACGGCTCTGTTTGTGTTTCTACAGACAAGGGCATAAGCCTGTTTGAAACAAAAATGATGTCACTCAGAGAAAAGGCAAACGAGCTGCGCGCACAGACGGAAAAATATAACGTACGCTATGGCTACGTCATTGACCGTGACCTCGAACACGAGGGCGTTCTTTCCGCCGATGAGGGTCACATTCTTGCATCCGACAACGAGGGACTCTGGACAGGACTTTACACGGCGGCGCTTTGCTTTGAATATGCCTGCACGAAGGATCCCGAAGTTCGCAAGGATGCTCACAGAAGCCTGCTTGCGATGATAAAGCTGACAGAAATAACAGGCATCGAGGGCTTCTTCGCCCGCGCTATCAGATATTCCGACGCTGTTGACTACGGCACAGGCGCGCGTCATGAATGGCATATCACAAAGGACGCCGAGGGCAGGGAGTGCGAATGGCTCGGTGAAACATCATCGGATGAAGTTGTAGGTCATTTCTATTGCTACGCTAACTATTTTGACCTCGTTGCCGATGATGAGGAGAAAAAGCTCATCGCAGATACGGTTAAAAAGATTCTCGATCATATTATCAACAACAATTTCCACCTTGTTGACACAGACGGTCTGCCGACAACATGGGCAAACTGGGATCCCGATCTTCTCAACAACGATCACAAATGGATTTATGAAAAGGGTACGAACTCACTCCAGATGCTTACCTTCCTTAAGATAGGCTATCATATCACGGGCGATGAAAAATACGAGAAGCTTTTTGTTGAATTCGCAGGCAAAAAGCACTTCGCAATGAACCTCATGCAGTATAAGATTCCCGACGGACATCTTCTTCATATTGATGACAATCACGATTTCCTGATGATATCGCTCTTGATGAAATACACGGACGATCCGAACCTCCGTTCAATCTTTGCAATGGGTCTTACCCATCACTGGGAGGACGAAAAGGTTGAGAGAAACGCTTTCTTCAACTTTGTTTACGGCGCAGTAACGGGCGAATGGTACAATGCAGACGATTGCATCGATGAGCTGATGGATATGCCGATGGATCAGATCATGTGGCCCCTTTACAACAGCTACCGCAAAGATTTAAAATGGGATATGGCTCCCGCAGAACTCGGTATGCCGCCGCAGCTTTATGAACCGCTGCCGGCACATGAAAGAAGAATAACCAGCAATGACAGCAACCGCTTTACCGTTGACAGCGGCGTAGAGGATGTGGCTCAGGAGATTTTCAAAAAATCCGATGAACCAACTGCTTACACCATGTTCCCCGGAACAGGTAATGACAAGGGCTTGGTTCTTAAATCCTGCACAAATTTCACCCACCCGTACTGGTACGCAAGATATTACGGTCTTATCGAAGACTGCGAATAAGGAGTGTGTAAAATGGGGAAAAAGATCATAGTTGCCGGAGGCGGACACGGCGGAATTGCCGCTGCTGCTATCCTTGCCGAACAGGGCTTTGACGTCACTGTTTACGAAAAAAACAAGCGCGAAGACATGGGCTATGACTGGACGGATATTTTTGACCGCAAGGGACTTCTTGCCTGCGGTATGGAGATGCCGCCGGAGGATAAATACCGTCTTAAAAACGATATGACTTTTTTCAGCCCGTCGAGAAATAAGACGCTCAAGCAGCACGTTCCTGAGGATCAGCTTGAAATTCAGATGGAGCGCAAGGATATTTATGACCATATAATCGCCCATGCCGAAAAATGCGGTGTGAAGCTTGTCTATGAAACCGAAATTCTTGCACCCGTAATGCTCGGCGGCAGAGTTGCCGGAATCAAGACAAAGGACGAAACGGTTTATGCCGACCTTGTAATTGACTCGGCAGGCATAAGCTCTCCGATCCGCAAAAATCTTCCCGACGCTCTCGGAATACAGAAAGAGCCGGATAAATACGATACATTCTATGTTTACCGCGCTTTTTACAACAAAACCGCACCTGTTGAGGACGATAAGTACAGGGTATATCTTCTCTTTGACAACAAGCAGCAGATTTGTTGGGTTGCCGATGATGAGAATTACACCGATGTGCTGATCGGCCGCTTTACGCCGCTGACCGATGAGGATGTTGAGGACACGATCGGCAAGCTCCGTGAGCTTAATGATGATCTCGGTACGGAACGCATTCGCGGCGGACAATATGTAACCATTCCCGTCCGCCAGCCGCTCGGACTTCTGGTTGCCGACGGATATGCCGCAATCGGTGACAGCGCTTTCATGACCGTTCCGATTATCGGCTCCGGAATCGCGAACAGTCTTAAGGCTGCACGGCTTCTTGCCGATGCCGTAATAGCAGACAAGGAAGAGCTGTTCAGTGCGGATGCTCTCTGGAAATATCAGCGCGATTTTTACAAAAAACTCGGCGCGGGCCTTGCTCCGATTGCGATTATTAAGCTTATGGTTGCACGTTTCTCGCCGAAGGATCTTGATTATTTCTTTGACAATGAAATTCTCAATTCCGATGATATGACGATCGGCGCAGATACAAACAGCATCATGTGCTTTATTGAAAAGCTGATGAATTTCAATTCTCTCAAGCTCAAGGTTAAGGGTGTTATGAGCGACTTTGTTCTTTCCAAAAAGGTTCTCGGCATGAACACGAGAATCGCCGCCGTTATGGCGATAACCAAGGCTATGCCCGTTCGATATGACCGCAAGCGTGTGCAGTCATGGGTCGAGGGTTATAATAAATGTTTTAAAATTGATTAAGGAGTGTAAAAAATGTTTTCATTCATGAACTGTATCGGTCAGCTTCTCAGCGGACTTCTGACCGTAGTTTTCACGGCTCTTTTCAGTCTTTCTTCGCTTCTCGGCGGAATAAACCAAGAGCTTCCGAAAACGCCCGAAGATTTCACACCTATTCTCCGTTTCGTTGTTTGCAGCGACGTTCACCTCGACTGCACCAACGACCAGAACAGAGAAACCAAATTCCAGGCTGTATTTACAGACACCTACAAATACGCCGCAAAGACCAGCTACAAAAAGGTTGACGCCGTAATTGTTGCCGGTGACTTTGCAAACAGAGGACTTGACGAGGAATACATACGCTTCAACGAGCTTGTAAATAAAAATATTAAGCCTGAAACTCAGCTTCTCACCTGTCTTGGCAATCATGAATTTATAAATTACCGTGACTATGACGCAACCATTGCTTATGAGAGATACAAGGCTCTCATAAACGAGAATGTTGACACTCACGTTGTAATCAACGGCTACCATTTCATCGGCGTTTCCTATGACGATAACGGTAAGACCTTCAAGGGCAAGACCGAATGGCTTGACGCTCAGCTTAAAGAGGCTGCAAAGGACACACCCGACAAGCCGATTTTTGTTTACCAGCATCCGCATCCGACAGCAACCGTTTACGGCAGCATCAACTGGAGTGATGTTGATATCAGAGCGGTTCTTACAAAATATCCGCAGGTTATCGATTTCTCAGGTCATTCGCACTACACCTCAACCGATCCACGTTGTGTATGGCAGGGTTCGTTTACAGCCATCGGAACAGGTTCGACCTGTGCACTTATGAGCAACCTTAACTATTTCGGTCATGACGAAGATGCACCGGGTGACAGCGGCGCTTGCTGGATCGTAGAGGTTGATGCAGACGGCAATACCAGACTTCAGCTTTGGGATCTTGCAAATCATCAGTTCTTTGAGAAAAACGAGTATTACTTTGTTAACAGCACCAAGCCGACTACACATAAGTACACATGGGGCAACCTGAAGTCGCTCGACACCGCTCCGCAGTTCCCTGAGGGAGCCGCTATCACAGCAAAAAGAAATAACGATGGCAACGTTGTACTGAGCTTCCCTGATGCAACAGCTTATTGGGGTGCAGAAAATTACAAGATTTCCGTTACAAAGGGCGTTTTCAAGGACGTTTGGTCAGAAACAGTAGTTTCAAACTACGTCCGCACTGTTTCGGACGGAATGAATGTTGATATCGGCGATCTTGAAGCAGGCACATATACCGTTCGCATTAAGCCATACAGTCCGTATGCAAAGGGCGGAAAAACCCTTAAGGCAACAATAACTGTTGAGTAAAAGCAACAGCATAAAATTAAAGCCTATTCGGCACATTTATAAATGAAAAAATTAATCGGGCAGCGACAAATAAAAATGTCACTGCCCGATTTTTATAATTTTTTCAATTTCTCGGAAGCTTTACCTTCGGAAGATCAAGCTTAAATATTGTTGCAAAAATTCTCACGACAAAAACTATCAGCACCGCGATAACCGATGCAAGCTTCACATTAACATCGTGAACATACATCAAATGATACGCCGTTCCGCCGAGAATTGAGGCAACGGCATATATTCTTTTTTTGAGGACAAACGGAATTTCCATAAGCATAACGTCACGGATAAGACCGCCGCCGACTCCCGTTACAACGGCAAGACAAACAACAAGAATTCCGTTGACCGTAAAGCCGGATTCGATCGCAACCTTTGCACCCATTACCGTGAACACTCCGAGTCCGAGCGCATCAAAAATATTATTGACCGCATCAACCGCCTTTTCGCTTTTCTGGTACGAGTCGCGGAAAATATATGCGACAATAAAGACTAATACGGATGTTATAACCGCAACCATAACGTAACGGTAGTCGGAAAACATCGTCGGCGGCAGATGTCCGATAAGTATATCCCGCACGATTCCTCCTCCGAGTGCCGTCATTGCACTGAGAACGACAACACCGAAAATATCAACCCTTTTCTTTATGGCAACCATCGCTCCGGAAATTGCAAAAGCGACTGTTCCCACCATTTCAAAAATTAAACGTACAAGCTCCTCAACCGACATATTAAACCTCTGTTATAAGATAATTTGTTTCTTCACCGATACACATTGCCCTCAACGTTGTGTAGGGGATACCGTTAATGATATTTTCCGCACCGTAATGATAGTGACCCTGATAAACGTGCGACACACCGTACCTTGCAATTATTTCATTTACCTCATCCGCATTTGAAACAATATGACGGCTTTCAACATTTGTATCTATATTCTGATGAGTAAACACAATTTTTCTCTTATCTGTGTCAAGCTGTTCTTTGAGCCAATCAAGCTCATTTTTAGGGATGTAGCTTTTCGTCCAGTCGATATGCTCTCGTCCGTAAGGCTCCCCGTCGGGAGTAAATGAAGCGTCCAAAAAAATCAATCTTACTTCATCGTCCTCAACCGTTGTCGGTGCAACGTGAAAGCCCGTTATTTTTGCCATGTCCTCCGCACTGACAATCTCATTGTCATGGTTACCCATGCACTGATAGGTCGGAATACCGTAAGAGTTTATCAAACGGGAAATCTCCCGCAGATGACGAAGGCTTTCCTCGGTGCCGTTGTGAAAGTGAACAAGATCACCCAGACATATGGCGATCTGTACTCCCTGTGCCTTAAAATCATCAAAAGCTCGATTAACCGCACCGTAAGCATAGCGCGGTTTCCTGTCCTGTTCGAGCAGGTCGAGGTCACAGTAATGTGTGTCTGTAAAAATACCGATTTTCATAAACAATCACCTTGAAACAGAAAATTTTAAAATTTCGAGCGCATCAATCGAATTGATCTTTCCGTCGCCGTTCCAGTCAGAAGCGGTCAGTGCATATCCTTTTTGCGTTTTAAGCCCAACCGAATGCTGAAGCACCATAAGGGCGTCCGTCGAATTAATTTTTGAATCCGAATTGATATCTCCGAGAAGACATATTGTATACGGGCCAAAGCTTTTTCCGTTTCCGGATGCCGAAATTTTTGTACCTGTTGCAACCTTTCCGCCTACAAGAGCAGTCATGCTAAGGTTAACATCCTTATACGAAACATACTTTGAAACAAACTGATTCTGTGTAAGACCGGGATCCTTTTTCAGAATAACGGTTTTGCTGTTTTCGTTAACATTCAGATTTATTCCGGTCTTAAATCCGAACTGTGGATTAACAACAGGCTGAGTTCTTGTAAATCCGTTCAGTCCGTTTGCCTTGATATATGTCGGATAATCATAGTAGCAATAGTTCTTATCACACACTCTGTCAAGTCCGGCAATTCTTCCCGTTTCCGTGTACTGCCACATTCCGTATTCTCCGTCATATGTGCATTTTGAATTGTATTCGGCAATCCAGAAGTGGAAGTCGCTGAGTCTTGAAGCATAAAGCTCATCTCTTGCGAAGTACTTGTTGCAATAAATTCCTACAAAGTAGCCTGCTGCTCTGACTTTTTCGCAAAAGGTTCTTGCAACTGCCGTGCATTCCGACTGAGTCAGATCAACCTGATCCTCTGTTTCAAGATCATAGTAAACGGGCATTTCAAGCTTGCAGTTATATTTTTTCAAAAGACTTATAACAAAGTCTGCTTCCGCGTCCGCTTCGCTGACCGTTGTTGCCGCTCCGAAATAATAAATTCCTACGGGAATATTATACTTTTTTGCCGCAGCGTAGTAATCGGCAAAGCTATCGTCTTCTGCCATTTTTTTGCTTGCCGTATAAGCAAAGCCGAGTCTGAGAATAATTGCGTCAAGTTCATTTGCCATCGCTGACCATGAGCTTATTGCGTCACGGTTCCAATAGGAAATATCAATTACATCCCAATTAACTTCCCTGAGATCAATATTTCCGCCGGTATTCCCCATTACGGTAAAAGACTTGTTGAGAAGCACAATGTTTGAAGTTTCCGAATCGCTTGCAACAATTTTATAAGTATATGTTCCCGATTCAAGCTTTGAAAAAGTAAGAAGATAATCCGCATTGCTGAGATTATAGCTTTTTGTTCCGGGCGTGGCAACATACTCAAAGCCCTTTGCGCCGTTCGATTTATATGCACCGATAACGACCCTTGTAATATTGTAATTTGATGTTATTACTCCCGTTACAGAATATCCCTCGCCGACTTCGAGCGTTGTCGGGTAATTTGCATTCGTGATTTTCAATGTGCTTGACGATGCCGTTCCGACCGTAAAGGTTTTGCTCAAAAGAACAACATTTGAA
>DNGF01000163.1:0-8110 GCA_003486665.1 Oscillospiraceae bacterium | reverse complement strand
TCTGCGTATCGCTTGCCGTTATTTTATATGTATAGCTTCCTGCACCGAGCCTTGAAAAAGTCAGGTTGTAATCAACATCGTTCACATCAAAGCTCTTGACATTAGGATTTGCAACATACTCAAAACCCTTTGCGCCGTTCGATTTATATGCACCGATAACGACCTTTGTAATATTGTAATTTGATGTTATTACTCCCGTTACAGAATATCCCTCGCCGACTTCAAGCGTTGTCGGGTAGTTTGCATTCGTGATTTTCAATGTGCTTGACGATGCCGTTCCGACCGTAAAGGTTTTGCTCAAAAGAACAACATTTGAATTCTGCGTATCGCTTGCCGTTATTTTATATGTATAGCTTCCTGCTCCGAGCCTTGAAAAGGTCAAATTGTAATCAACATCGTTCACATCAAAGCTCTTGGTGTTAGGATTTGCTACATACTCAAAACCCTTTGTGCCGTTTAATTTATATGCGCCGATAACGACCTTTGTAATATTGTAATTTGATGTTATTACTCCCGTTACAGAATATCCCTCGCCGACTTTGAGCGTTGTCGGGTAGTTTGCGTTCGTAATTTTCAATGTGCTTGCTGCCTGACCCGTGCTTGTAACCGTGAAGCTCCTGTTGAGAAGAACAACATCTGAGCTGTTGTCATCGGAAGCCACGATTTTATATGTATAACTGCCGTTTTTCAGCTTTGAAAAAGACAGAAGATAGTCCACATCGTTTATGTCATAGCTCTTTTCGCCCGGCATACCGGTATAATCAAATTCAGCTGCACCGCTTGAATTGTAAACTCCGATAACAACCTTGCGTATATAATAATTCGAGGTTATAACACCCCTTGCAACAAAAGGATCGCCTTGCTTTAATGTTGTGGGATATGTTGCGCCTGTCAGCTTCATCGTTGTTGCCGCAGAAGCAGGTAAACAAAACCCGAATACCACTGCAACAATTAAAAGAACCGACAAAATTTTCTTTTTCATTGTAAAGCTCTCCTTTTCACATTTTGACTTATTATAACATATTGCGGCAGGAATGTATATGCTATTTTATGTAAAAAACAATTTTTGACAAAACAGATAAAAACTTTGCAAAAATATAATGGGCTGTCAAATTGCAGCCCATCATTTGTACCGTTTATCTGTCCAAAAAATGTTTACAAGCATTGCCGTAAAGTATCCGATAAATCCAATGTCAATAGCCAGAAGTGCAAAGGTCCACGGATAGGTAAATTTTCTTCCGCCGAACGTCACGGGGTTGCCGTGAATATTTGCCAGAAGTGCATTAATAATCAAAATCGAAAGAATCAGAATTCCTATTCCTATCGGGAAGAAAGCTTCCGCAAGCTGTTTTTTCAGAAAAGCTTTTCTGACTTTTCTATCGGCAAAGCATTGGCTTGATTCTGTAATGCTGCCCCCCGTTGTTTCAAGCTCATATCCCGAAAAAAGCGCGTCCACGCCCGTCTTTTCTATAAGCAACGGCTTCTTTTTTACTGTCCAAACCGATTTTGACGAGATAACATTTATGCCGAAGCATCCTTTTAACCTTACATACTGACTTTTCTCGCCGCGCGAAAGCTTTTGCACATGATTTTCCTTTTCTCCGTGTTGCTCTTCTGCCGATTCGTTTCTTTCTACACAGTAAACGGTAAAGCTGTGGGAGCCTTTTTCAAATCCCGAAACGGTTATGTTCTCATCCTCCGGAATAAAATGCTCTTCGCCGTCAAGCTCTATTCTCAGCGCATCGCCGGAAGCGTTGTCTATTCTGATGTTAGCCATACAGTCCTCCGAAAAAACAAAAGCTGCGGCAGGGAAGCGAATTAACCCTGCCGACAGCTTAGCAGTCAAATATTATTCAACAATAACTGTTCCGTCCTCTTTAACCGTGATCTTGTCGCCGTCCTTTACAGCGTTAAGGAACTCATCGCCGAGAGAGTCAACGGCAACGATAGTGTTATCCGTCCAAACGTCGGAAAGGATAACGCCCGCGGCTGCAAGAGAGTCGATCGGCAGCGAGAAAAGCATTGCCGCCGGAGCCATGTTAAGAGCGCATACGGTGTAAAGAACCATACCGCCGGTTGTTGAACCGATCGTCTGAGGCAGGCAAAGAACCTTACCCGTGAGGTTCTTGCCGAATACATCGGGGTTGTTCTGGTCGGAACCGATAACCTCGTCCTTGCCGATGATCGGAATATCGTGCATGAGGGCTGTTTTCTGGAATGTTGCAAGTGTGTTTACACCGTTATGAGAAACAACAGCCTCGCCCTTATTGATTGTGCCTGCTACAACAGGACGTCCTTTGAATGTCTTACTCATAATCAAAAACCTCCCTTGACAGCGATCTTGGTGATATCGTCAGTTGTGAAATAACGTGCGGTCGTATATGTACGAAGCTTGTTGGAGCAAGTGATAACATTGCTCGTATCGCCGCCGCAAAGCGGGTTGTTCATATACATAAGCGGGCAGATGCAGGAAATGTTGATGCCGAAGCCGATAAGCTTGTTGTAAGCGGCACTGTTTTCCTTCTTGAATCTGTCGAGAACCTCAGGAGCAGTCGTCATAACCGTGCGAAGACCAACCTTTGTCTTGCCCTGCTTCTTAAGCTCTTTCTCAAATCTGTCTGTCCATTCGCCGAGCTGAGCATATGAAAGGTGAGGACAACCGATGAAGCAAAGCTTCGGAGCTGCGCCCTTATCTTTCCACATAACAGGATAGTTCTTGTAAACTCTCTCAAGCTCTGCATCGTCAATAACATAGGTCTGAGCGCCCTCAGCGATAAGGCTTTCGCCCTGCTCAACAGCTTCGGGAGTGAGATTTTCAATATGATAGAGTCCGACCGCACCGTTTGAAGCGGTTGCTGCGCCGAAATCCTTAAGATATGCCTTTGCATCATCGGTAAGCTCTGTGCCGATCCACTTGTCAAGACCCTTGACATAAGGAACGTCTTCCATAACCTTCATACCGATTGCCGAACCGAGAACCTGAGCCTCAGGAATCTTTGTGGTTTTAACCTCAATGATCCACTTTGCTTTTCTTCCCTCATCCGTAAGGAGATCAAACTCAGGAACCTTGCCGAGAATTGAACCGAACAGCTCAATGATACCCGAATTACGGTTACATCTTGCACCGAGAACGGAGTTTGCAAATACAACAGCCGAGCTTTCTGCCCAGGAAAGGATGTCACCCTTCTTCGGTGTGTTGCCAACCTCGTCAAAATAGCAAGCACAGGTAAATGATTTATCACTCTTGAGTCCGAGCTTGTTAAGCTGAACCTCGTAGGAATCCTGCATACCGTAAAGGATCTTATTGAAGATCAGCTTCTGGAGCGGATTGCACTTTACGTTTGCGTAGTCAATAGGTCTGGGGTCAACGGTAAATCCCTCGTCAACCTTGAGTCCTCCCTTGATAAGCTCATCCATAATGGAGAACACGGGCTTGAGAACTGAAATTCCGAAGCTTGTAACGAGATGTCCTTTTCCGTTTACGGGAACAAACTTCTCTGCTCCGAAAGCGTCACCGTAAAGAACAAGGGTTTTCATAACCTTTGCCATTACTTCGCCCTTTGAGCCGTGAAGAATTTCTTTTTCCTCGTCTGTCAGCTTCATTTTGTAGCTGAAGTTTTCATTCATAGGGTTTATCCTCCTTTTATCCTCATAAGTCACCGACGCGGCAGACTTATTATTTCCGAATCGAACCTCCGCCGCTTGCGTTAGCAGAAGCCGTATATTCTTAATATAATTATATATTAAAACTTATCTCATTTCAAGAGTTTGTTAAAGATTTGACTAAAAAAGAGTGCGTTTATTTTTGGTTAATATGATTAAGGCAATACCACACAACTGAGAGGAACGGTTCTGCCTTAAAAAAGCCTGCCCCTTTAAATCAAATAATAGGGACAGGCTTTTATAATCAAAAATTTATTTCTCAATGTTTTTCGGTGTAAATGCTTCGGGAAGAAGCTCCTTAAGGGAATACTTTTTATATGAATCTGCTCCGGTTACAACAAGAATAGCGAAATCCGGGGAGCAAAACTCCGCCATGACCTGACGGCATACTCCGCACGGAGGAAAGGCACCGCTTATAACTCCGTCCTTGCCGCCGACAACAGCAATTGCGTCGAAATTTCTTTCACCCGAAGAAATCGCATTAAAGAAAGCTACTCTCTCGGCACAGACGGTCGGGGAATATGCAGCATTTTCAATGTTGCATCCGCTATATACCTTTTTGCTGTCGGTCAGCAGCGCCGCACCGACCTTATAGCCTGAATACGGGACATATGCGTTTTTCATTGCGTCAATCGCCGCTTTGCAAAGCTCTTTTTCGTCCATAACAACACCTCATTGAAAAAATCAATCAAACAAAACCGTGCTGAAATATCTCTCTCCTGTATCCGGAAGAACAGTCACTACCGTTTTTCCTTCGCCAAGCTCTTTNNCGTCGAAGCCCTCAGGGTAGCGGGCGGCCAATTTATCAAGATTCTGCTGCAAAATGTCGTCTAAATCCAGATCAAGCGCAGTCGCGGCCTCGGCAAGATACCACGCCACGTCGCCAAGCTCTTTGGCAAGGCGAAGCGCAGCCGTGACATTTGTTCCGCTTGAAATACCGCAAAGAATTCCCTCTTCGCGAATAAGTCTGCGTGAGGTTTCGATCGCTTCCTCGTCCGTTACGATATCAATATGCTCATAAATATGTGTATTCAGATTTTTCGGAATAAGTCCGTCACCGATTCCCATTTGCAAATGAGTTCCAATGCTTCCGCCTGAAAGAATTGCGGCATTTTCAGGCTCAACTGCCCAGATGTGAATATCGGGATACTTTGCCTTGAGCGTTTCTCCGATACCGCTGAGCGTTCCGCCGGTGCCGACGCCCGAACAGAATCCGTCAATCGGTTTGCCGACCTGTTCGATTATCTCCTGCGCGGTGTGGCTTTTATGAACCATCGGATTGGCAGGATTTTCAAACTGCTGGGGAATCCAAACATTTTCATCCTCCTCAGCCATGCGGAGCGCAGTTTGCAGGCATTCATTAATACACTTGCCGATATCGCCGTCATCATGAACCAGCACAAGCTCGGCTCCGTAAGCCTTAACAAGCTTGCGGCGCTCCTCGCTGACCGAGTCGGGCATAATTATACGAACATGATAGCCTCGAACCGCTCCTATAAGAGCAAGTCCTATACCCTGATTGCCGCTTGTCGGCTCAACAATAATTGTTTTCGAATTTATTATTCCCTTTTTTTCTGCGTCACAAATCATATTATAAGCAGTTCGTGTTTTGATTGAACCGCCGATATTTACGCCCTCGTACTTAACAAGCACCTCTGCGCTGCCTTCGGGTACAATTTTTGACAGTCGAATCATTGGTGTATGCCCGATTGCGTCAAGAACATTTGAATAAACCAAAATTATTCCTCCGATGTTAAGATATGCTGAATAGCTTACAATAACATAATATTAAATATAAGCCCACAAGGGACTATTTTATCACAATATGCCGCATATGGCAACTTGTTTATTTACAAAATTTTTCAGTTGTATTTTTGAAAATAACGCAAAAGATATAATTGCAAACGCAAATGAATTGCGAAGGGGTGAAATGCAAATGTCAAGCAGCAAGAAGAATGTTGTTCCTCAGGCAAGAGAGGCTCTCGATCGTTTCAAGATGGAGGCAGCTGCCGAGGTAGGTGTAAACCTTTCTAACGGTTACAACGGTGATCTCACATCTAAGCAGGCAGGTTCTGTCGGCGGTCAGATGGTTAAGAAGATGATCGAATCCTATGAGAAGAACATGAAATAACCTTTCATGAATTCACATCCACACGAATAGTCAACAAAATGGGAGCGTTTTCAACCACGGTTGAAGGCGCTCCCGAAATATCCGGTTATATATCAATTGATTTTATCTTTCGGCGCAAATAGTTTTCCGAAGCAATGTAATTAATTCTGTAAGAAGAAAACATTTCTTGTATTAAATGAAAAAACTCCCGGATTTCTCCGGGAGCCCGTTATTCGGAAGTCAGAATCAGAAATCGAAGGAAGCAAATGTTCCGTTGCTCTGATTGAAGATGTTCCATGTCTTCTTAAGACCTACCTTGCCGATAGCGCTGTGGTTACCAACAGAAACGTTGAGGATACCGTAGATATCCGCATGACCGCTGATGTCGATCTTACCGTCTGTGTTTGAACCTGCAGCAAGCTCCTTGAGGTAGTCAACAGGAATTGTAAGAGATGACTTGATAACTACGTTACCGTCTGCATCAACATACTTAGCCTGTGCATTAACGTTAGCACCGATACCGCCCTCAACGCATACGTCTACGATAGCGTAGCCGTAAAGACCGAGAGATACATCAAGACCAAGACGAAGCTCGAACTGACCATAGATGTTAACCTGACGATCAACAACTGTTGAATCGTTAATAGTGCTTACCTTATTGTTGATGATCTCAACACCGTGCATTTCCTGAGAAGTAACAACGATTTCCATTCTGCCGTTTACATCAATGTTAAGAAGAACGTCGAATGTAACGGTGAGCGGAGTTGAACCGAGAGGAAGTGTGAAAGTGAAGAGCTTGATGGATGTTGAATCAAGCTTATTGAGAGCATACTTGTTAACAGCCTTAGCCCAGAAGCTGTCGCCTGAGAGCTTCTCGCCTACAGTAGTAACTTCGTCACCGAAAGTCTTTGCGTAGGAACCTGAGATAGCTGTTGTATCCTTAAGATCATAGTTGAACTTAAGATATACTTCGTTGAAGTTAAGCTTTGCGATGTTTACATCAGCCTTAGCGTCAACAGTGAGGTTTGTAAGCTCATAAGCCTTTGAAAGTGTAACGCCGTCGCAAACGCCCTTAGAAACTGAGAAGTTGAGGCCTGTATCTGTGATCTTAGCCTTAACCTTGAAGCCCTTTACAGAGAAGCTAACGTTAGCAAGCTTCTTGAGAGTCTTCATGATGTCATCCTTAGAGATGGCATTTGTATCAAGGTAACCGTCTGAAAGAATCTCGCCGTTACCGTCAGCGATCATAGATGTTGCAAAGTCAACATCAGATGAGCCTTCGTAGTCGATCTTCTCGATAACGTCCTCGATAGCAACCTCAGAGTTAGAAACTACCTTCTCGCCGTCAACAACGTCGATAGCCTCTACCTTGTAAGCTGCGCCTGTGAAGATAGCGTCAGACTGCTCAACAACATAAACGTCGCCTACTGCAAGATCAGAGCTTGCGGGAACAACGATGCTGTCGCCTGAAACAGTGTAGTCGGAAACCGTCTTAACACCGTCAGCGAGAACGAGCTTCTGAGTGCTTTCGTCAACTGAACCACGAAGTTCAACAGCCTTTGCGATAGCTGCTGTTACGTCGTCAGCTGCCATTGCGCCGAGTCCGAGCTTGTTGGAAGCATCAAGCTTAATGATGCCTGCATCAACAGCTGCAGAAACCTTTGCAACGTACTTAATCTGTGTAGCATTCTCGATAACGGTTGTTGTTTCGTCAACCTTAACGCCTGATGCGTTAACGAGAACTGTTGCTACAATTTCCGGAGTAACGGCCTTTGTAACGTCGATTGTATCAAAATCAACGAGAACGTTATTACTATACGCTGCCGCAACAGCTGCATAATACTCGTTTTCCGGCTTAACACCACAGATTTCACCTGTGACATCGCCTGCATGATAATCGAACGCTTCATCAACCTGCTCCAAGAATGCGCCTGTTTCAACCGTCTTTGTACCCGGCCATACGAATCCGGGGAAGATGCTGGTCATAACAAGCATAACAATGGAAACGATGATTGAAATGATCTTGGTCATGTCAATTCCTCCTTTTAAATTTTGAGGTCTGAGCATCAGTTCCACGGCTGAAAAGTGGTATAACGTTAGTACCGCTTTAAAGTTAAGCTATCCGAAGACAGCAACCCTGGTAAATACTCCCCTCACTATGAATTATAATAGCTCTATCGGCATTTTGCAAGTATTTTTTTATATTTATTGGAAAATTTTATCTATTTTTGAAAATGTCGCTAAATATTGTGGTCAAACTTGTGCAAAATACAATTTTAACGGTGTTTTTAACAAAAAATCTATATTGTCTAAATTGTGAACAAGTCCATAAAAAAT
>DNGF01000123.1:215-4013 GCA_003486665.1 Oscillospiraceae bacterium | reverse complement strand
CCCCTCAAGGGGAAGGCTTGTGTTGCCTTTATCTTTAACGGAACAGCCTTATTCTATTAAAAGGAGATAATTTTATGTATAATATTCTTACTCTCAACAAGATTGCCGCCTGCGGTACAGACCGTTTCGACGGAAAGTACGCTTGCTCGGACAGCTGTGAGAATCCGACAGCCGTTATGGTTCGTTCGGCTTCGATGCACGAAACGGTATTTGCTCCCGAAACTCTCGCAATTGCCCGTGCCGGAGCAGGTACGAACAATATTCCCGTTGACAAGTGTGCCGAGCAGGGTATCGTTGTTTTCAACACTCCCGGCGCAAACGCAAATGCCGTTAAGGAGCTTGTTATCTGCGGACTTCTTCTCGCTTCGAGAAAGGTTACAGCCGCTTATGATTGGTGTAAGGGACTTAAGGGCGAGGGCGACAATGTCGGCAAGCTTGTTGAAAAAGGTAAGTCGCAGTTCGCAGGACCCGAAATCATGGGCAAGACCCTCGGCGTTATCGGTCTTGGCGCAATCGGCTTCAAGGTTGCTCAGGCTGCCGAAGCTCTCGGCATGAAGATCGTCGGCTATGATCCGTTCCTTTCGGAGGGCGTTAAGTCTGCTCTTTCGGCAGATACAGAGGTTGTTGAGGATATCAACGATATCTTTAAGAAGAGTGATTACATAACAATTCATGTTCCTCTCAATGACGGAACTAAGGATACAGTCAACAAGGATACGCTTGCACTTTGCAAGGACGGAGTAAGAATTCTCAACTTTGCCCGCGGCGGACTCGTAAACAGCGCAGACATGATCGCCGCACTTGAAAGCGGTAAGGCTGCCGCTTATGTTACGGACTTCCCGTCTGATGAGGTTATCGGTGTTGACGGTGTTATCGCTATTCCGCACCTCGGCGCATCAACTCCCGAAAGCGAGGACAACTGTGCTGTTATGGCTGCCGATGAGCTTATCGCTTACATTGAAAAGGGCGAGATTGTAAACTCGGTAAATATGCCGAGAATGCCGCTTGATAAGGTTGACGGCGCAAGAACCTGCGTTATTCATAAGGCTGAAGCCGCAGACGCTGTTAAGGCTGTGCTCGGCGCAGACGCAAAGAGTGCGGTAAGAGGAGCATACGGCTACTCGGTTGTTGATGCCGAGGCGGACACTGCCGCTCTTGAAGCAATTGACGGCGTTATCAGAGTAAGAGTCATTAAATAAAATAGTTCTAAAATAATAAACAGACTTCATAATCCGAAGCAAAGCGTTCGATTATGAGTCTGTTTTCTTGTTATAAAGATAGGATTGATAAATCTTCAAATTCACTATTGAAAAACACTTTTCAGTGTGCTACAATATGGACAGAAAGAGATTTGTAACGGTTTTATTTGCTATATTATAAAGTGTTGCCGTGAAGCGGCTTTTTTAAAATCTTGCAGTTAGCATACGCTAACTCCGGATGCAAATTTTATGTCTGTTACAAATCCGATTATTGATAAAGAAACAGCGATATATACGTATGGAAATAACTTTTAAAGAGGAGATTAACCATGAACAGACAATAGCGCTGTATTGCTCGATTGGAGGAAAAAAGAATTGATTTTGAAAACAATTATAGAGGGTCTTGGACTCGGCGCGTTGCTTATCCTGGTATGCGCTGTCGGTATCCGTAACGGGGCAGTCGGCATGGTGCATCTTTACAGCTCGGAGGTGCAGGACAGATGCGTGAGGCTGGGTATGACAACGCATGAAAAAATTAGGCGAAACAGTTTATTGTTTAAGGCAATATGTGTCCCCGGTTATGTCGCATATGTTTTGATCTGTACTTATGCAATCAACGGCGCAAAGGGATTTTGGTCCGGTTTTTGGCAGATGCTTGTTATTCTTTCCGTAATGAATTTGATTGACCGTTTCCTCGTTGACGGATATTGGGTCGGACATACAAAGGCTTGGATAATTCCGGGTACAGAGGATCAAAGACCATATATCACGGCTGATGATAAGCGTAAAAAGTGGATTTTAGGCACATTCGGTATGGCTGTCATATCGGCTGTACTGTCGGCAATTATGATGATATTTATTAAATGATTTGAGGCGAAAGCAATGCTTTTTGAAACAATGGGAAACAGCCGAAATCCTGCTGTGTTATTTTTTCATGCTATGGGCGTGACGGGAGCAAGCAGTGAGCCTGTAGCAAGGTATTTGCAGGACGAATATTTTTGCATTATGCCGGCCTCCACGGTTTACTGTGAGAAGCAAAAATATCTCGGCAAAGCGGACGAGATTCGGCAAATAAATGAATTTTTGCACAAGCAAGGTGTTGAAAGGATTGAATTGATTGTCGCTTCATCCATCGGTGCGGATTTGGCAATGGCTTTTTTGACGCAGACAGAGCTGACCGTTGGGCATATTTTCTTTGATGGTGGGCAGTTTGCCCAAATCGGGAAAGCAACCCCGCGGCTAATGACGCCTTTCCTGTATTTAGCAATAAAAAGTCTGTATCGGTCAAAGGGAGAAACGCTGAAAAAAATAATGTGGTGCGATGATGAAACGATAAAACCCTATTTTATTGCCGCAGGCAAGGCACTGAAATACGGCAATTTGCGCCGTCAGCTTTCGGATAGCTTGGAGGACAAGCTGTTTCCGCCTTTGCCGGAAAAGCTGCAAGAAAAAACATACTTTGAATTCGGCAGCATCGAGGATCATTATAAATACAGATCGGCAGTCATGAAGTCCTACCCGAAAGGGAATTTCCCGATTTTTAGCGGTTATAATCATATGCAGTATCAGATCAGAAATCCGCGTGGTTTTGCGGAAATGCTTCGGTCGGTTATTGAAAAAGATGCCTTGCCGAATTTGCCGGATTTGAAATCATAATTGCAAACAAGCCAAAAGCACCGATCGCATAATAATCGTGCGTTCGGTGCTTTTTGAAAATAATATATTTGATTCAAAATATGTGAACATCTAAAGGCAGACTTTCGCCTTGCGGGCGTTGGAGCGATAATATACTTGATTATTGATTTGTTATATGCTATCATACATTCATATCAACTGAGGGGTGTATAAAATGGACGAATTTAACAGTCTTTCGCTTGATACCTTGTGTGCGGCACTGTGCAGGGTTATGGGCGTTGAACCGCCGAAGGAGGCGGCAGAGGCGGCGCAGGTCATCGTTGACTATGCCGACAAAAAATTTAACAGGGAAAAGGCAGACAGGCTCTTTATGTATAATCCCGATGCAATCGGACAGTGGATTCAGAAAAAGTATCCCGAATTTATGGATGACACGCTTGACCGCACGGAGCTTCACGTTCCGTTTGCGACAGTTATGCCGTCGGTTACTCCCGTGTGTTTTGCAACGATGTATACGGGCGCACAGCCGAAGGTTCACGGCATTACGACTTATAAAAAGCCGGTTTTGACTATAGATACGATTTTTGACGCATTCATCCGTGCAGGCAAGAAAGCGGCGATTGTTGCGGATACGACCTGCTCGATCGGTAAAATTTTTCTTGAACGCGACATGGATTATTTTATCTATGAAACCGTTCCCGAAATCAACGCGAAGGCTTGCGAGCTTATCCTGGAGGATAAATATGATCTGATAGTCGTTTATAACGAAAATTTTGACGCTGTCATGCACCATAAGGGACCCGAAGATCCTAACACGCTCGCTCAGCTGACGGAGAATTCACAGGTGTTTTCCGTTTTCTGTGAGCTGATTCGCAACAATTGGAAGAGTCATAATACGCTTTTGGGCTTTGCGATGGATCACGGCTGTCATGAGATTGACGCCGGCTGCGGTTCACACGGACTT
>DNGF01000123.1:0-189 GCA_003486665.1 Oscillospiraceae bacterium | reverse complement strand
GACATAAATATTCTTCACCATTACATTTGTCTGCCGAAAGAAGCAGAATGAAAACAGCTACTGCATTTAGTTTTTACGCTAAGTGTAGTAGCTGTTTGCTTTATGGAAAGTCGTATGCTTGATTTGCTTTTTGATGCAGAGAAAGTTCTTGCCGTTTCTTTATGAGGTTTCGGCGGTTTGCGCCGAAGC
>DNGF01000131.1 GCA_003486665.1 Oscillospiraceae bacterium | reverse complement strand
GTAAAAGGTCTTGATGACAACTGCATGGACTTTATCAATTTTGCTTCGCAGCAGGAGGTTCAGACGACGGCGAAGCAGGAAAGCTCTCTGACGCTTAAAGAAGCAATTGAAAAGGGTCTAAAAGAAAAATCAAGCGAGATAACAACGGCTATGCTCAGTGAAAATGCTCCGCTTGATATAGTAAACGCTCATGTTATACCTGCGCTTGACGATGTGGGAAAACGGTTTGAGGAAAAGAAGCTCTTTCTTCCGCAGCTTCTGATGAGTGCGGAAGCGGCAAAGGCTTCGTTTGAAATTATCAAAGCCGGCATGGCTGCGGACGGCGGAAGCGTAAAAAAGGGAAGTATTGTTATTGCAACCGTTTACGGCGATATTCATGATATAGGTAAAAACATTGTTAAGCTTTTGCTTGAAAATTACGGCTACAATGTTATTGATCTCGGAAAAAACGTTCCGCCTGAAACTGTTTTGGACGCCGTTATCGAGCACCACGCTCCGCTCGTCGGATTGAGTGCGCTGATGACAACAACGGTTCCTGCAATGGAAGAAACGGTCAGACTCGTAAAAGAAAAAGCCCCGTGGTGCAAAACCGTCGTTGGCGGCGCTGTACTCACTCAGGACTATGCCGATAAAATCGGTGCAGATAAATATGCCGCCGATGCAATGGAATCTGTTCGCTATGCGGAATCGGTAATAAGATAAAAAATACAAACAAATTGCTCCCCGACTTTTTACGGTCGGGGAGCTTATTTTTATATTCGGATTTATCAATCGTCCTCAAGAAGCTTTGAGTCTGCGATAACCTTTTCCGCGACGGGAACGGGAGCATCCTCATAGCGAGTGAACTCGAATGTGAAGGATCCTCTGCCTGCCGTAACGGAACGGAGAACTGTTGCAAAGTTAGACATTTCAGCCATCGGAACCTCAGCGACAAGCTCCTGGAGGCTATGATCGTCTTCTGACGGACCCATACCGAGAACACGGCCGCGGCGCTTTGTAACATCGCCCATGATGTCGCCGAGATATGCTTCGGGCATGAGAGCCTTAAGAGTTCCTATCGGCTCAAGAATTGCCGGGCTTGCCTGCGGAATACCTGCCTTGAAAGCAAGGGAAGCCGCTGTCTTAAATGCCATTTCCGACGAGTCAACAGGATGGTATGATCCATCGTAAAGAACAGCCTTTAAGCCGACCATCGGATAGCCTGCCATAACGCCCTTCTTCATGCACTCACGCAGTCCCTTTTCAACTGCGGGGAAGTAGTTCTTCGGAACGGAACCGCCGACAACCTCGGATTCAAATACGAGATCATCGCCCTCTGTCGGCTCAAAGCGAATCCAAACATCACCGAACTGACCGTGACCGCCGGACTGCTTCTTATGACGTCCCTGAACCTTAACAGTCTTGCGGATAGCCTCTCTGTAAGCAACACGCGGCGGAGTAAGCTCAACGTCAATGCCGAATTTGCTCTTGAGCTTGGAAACGATAATGTCAAGGTGCTGTTCGCCAAGACCTGAAAGGATCTGCTCCTTTGTTTCGTGGTTCATTTCAAACTTGATTGTCGGATCCTCTTCAAGAAGTCTGTTTATGCCTGAAACAACCTTCTCCTCGTCGCCCTTCTTGCAAGCTTTTACAGCCATTGAAAGGCACGGCTTCGGGAAGTTGACACCGCTAAGTTCTATAACGTTCGATGCCGAGCAAATTGTATCGCCGGTCTTGACGCAGTTAAGCTTTGTAACAACACCGATATCGCCGGCAGGAATGCACTTGCAATCCTCAGACTTGTTACCTCTTATTGTAATAATCTTGCCCATACGCTCCGTTTCGCCTGTGCGTGCATTGTAAACGGGAGTTTCGGGAGTGATCTTTCCGCTGTCAACCTTGAAGTATGACATCTTACCTACAAACGGGTCGGCAACAGTCTTGAAACAGAGAGCTGCAAGAGGACCGTTTTCGTCACACTCAATGTCCTTACCGCCTGCATAAGAAGCGGCATCGGGAGCCGAGTATGCCAGCTCATCCATGAGAAGGTCTACACCGTCGGTTGTGTAGCCGGAGCAAGCATATACGGGATAAACCGAGCTTGTGTTAACGCCGTCATTGAGAGCCTTGATGATCTCTTTACGGGTGAATTCCTCACCTGCAAAGAACTTCTCCATAAGCTCATCGCTGGCTGTTGCAACAGCTTCGGTGAGGATATCGAGCATTTCCTGAATCTTGTCGTCTTCGGGCATCGGAATTTCAACAGCTTTTCCGTCGTGATACTCATAGCCCTTGCGAGCGGCGAGGTTAACATAAGCCTTAACCTGACCGTCAACTATGTAAGGAACGATAACGGGGCAAACAGCGCCGCCGTGGACTGCCTTGATCTCATCAAACGTTTTGTAGAAATCCGCGTGTTCCTTATCGCAGCGTGTAATTGCAAACATTTTGCCGCGCTTCTTTGCAGCTTTGAAAGCTTTTTCTGCGCCTACGTCATACTTATGACCTGCACCGAGAACGATGAGAACGCACTCGGAAGCAGCAATACCCTCGCACATTTCTCCCTCGAAGTCAAAAAGACCCGGAGTGTCGATTATATTAAGCTTGCAGTCCTTCCATTCGATCGGAGCAACGGCTGCCGAAACAGAAACGTTTCTTCTTCTCTCTTCGGGATCAAAGTCAAGGGCGGCTGTTCCGTCGTCAACTCTTCCGAGTCTGTCTGTCAGACCTGCAATATAAAGCATTGCCTCAACGAGCGTAGTCTTGCCTCGACCGGCGTGACCTGCAACGGCAATATTTCTGATATCCTTAGCGTTATAGTATTTCAAAAGAAAACCTCCTTACGTTCTACATTGATTTCAGCGTACCTTAGATAATTTTGAACGCGGAATTGCAACAAATAATAGAGTTCCTATCAATGTATCAACGCTCTAACTATATCACATATTAACATAAATTTCAATAGGTTTTTAAAAAATATGTTAAATATTATTAAAAACGGAGCAAAAAATATGGACACAGGCGTTTGACCTGTGTCCATATTAAAATTATGCGTTATTTAGATTCCGGCTCCGCGGGCTTTTCTGCTTTGGGGTATGAATCGGAAAGCATTTCAAGACCTACCGAAATTCTGAGGATTCTCAGCGCATCGGCGGAATTAACGCTGCCGTTTAAATCAAGATCCGAGGCAACAAGGTTCACACCTGTCAATGAATCAAGCGCAACCGAGTGTCTGAGAACAAGGAGTGCGTCAGACGAATTGATCTTTCCGTCACCGTTGACATCGCCTATGAGTGCAAGAGTGTAGGTGTTCAGGTCTGCGGAATCACAGGTGGTTTTAAGCGTTTCGCCTGTGGAAATTTTTGCAATTTCACCGACCGTAACATCCTTGCCTATAATGAAATCCGCAAGAATGCTTTCACTCGTTGCATTATCGTCATAGATTTTTATAATTTTGCTTTCCTCGTCGAAAAGACATATGCTTGCTTTATCGCTGAGCTTAAATGTCGTGTCTTTATCTGCCGGAGGGGGATCAATCGGCTCAAGGGCAACAAATTCAAATTCATTTTCTTCGGCATACCTCTGAGCTTCTGATGCTTCATAACCCTCGATAACGCAATGGGTGTTCGGAATATACGCAAGTTCAACGTTTTCCTCATCTTCCTCATCGGCGACATAGCATTCCGAATATCCGATTGCATAGTCGGCAATGCTTGTAACGCTCTTGGGAATACGGAATGTAATCTTCTGATCGTTGTTTGTGATATTGGTGAAAGCGTCGGTGTCAATTTCTGTAATTCCTTCGCCGATCTCGACTGTATCTATGTCACAGTTTTCAATAAAGAAACAGGGCATTGCACTCTCGTCATAGTACATACTGATCTTGCCCTCGCCGCTGACCGTAAGCTTTTTGGAGTCGGCATCATATTTCCAGGTTGCCTTTTCGCCGCATATACCCTCGGAAACAATGGGAACAAACTCAAAGCCGTTCGCTTTGGCATACTTTTCCGCCGCCGAATCTTTATAGCCGATAATGCCGAAGCCCTCGTTCTTTACAACTTTGCCTTTTTCGTTGAAATGATATCCGATCGCTTTCTTTCCTATGCTTGTTACGCTCTGAGAAACGTAGAAGGACTCAAAGTCATACAATAATGAATATGCGCCGAGCTTTGTAATGTTTTTGTCAACAATTATAACATTAACCTCGCTGTTATAATAAACAGGCATATCATAGAGGGAATAATCGGGGATTTCACCGCTGCCCACGAATGAAAGAATGCCCTCATCGTTTATCTCCCAAGACAGGGTTTCGCTGATTTTGCCGTTTTTTGCAAGCGGATCTCCGAGAGAGGTAAAACCTAAACTGTTATCAGCCGCATATTTCTGTGCCGCAGAGCCGTCATATCCGATTACGGTGAAGCCTTCAATAAGCTTTCCTCTGCTTCCATAACCGAAAGCGCCGGAGCCGATAGTTTCGACGGAATACGGAATGCGAACTGTCAATAAAGAGGGGCAAAGGAGAAATGCGTTTGCTTCAATTGATTTGATTCCTTCGGGAATAAGAACCTTTTTCAGGCTTGAACAGCCGGAAAACATTGCGCCGGAGATTTTTTGGATTCCTGCGGGTAAAGTAATTTCTGTCAGAGAGGTGCAGCCGTCAAAAGCCGATTCTCCGATAAAAGACATATTCTCACCGAGAGTAATTGTCTTAAGACCGGTACAGCGATAAAAAGCCCTGTTACCGATAGAAAATACGTTACCGCCGAGAGTTACCGCCGCAAGATTTTCGCAGCAGTGAAATGCTCGTTCACCGATACTTTGAAGTGATGTCGGAGCCTTGAATGATTCCAGCGCGGTGCAGGAATTGAATGCCGCAA
>DNGF01000022.1 GCA_003486665.1 Oscillospiraceae bacterium | reverse complement strand
GAAGGTTTGATATTCTCGATAAGATCAGAAATTATACCTATGACGGAAAATATGTAGGTGTAACTCTTTCGGTCGGAGTCGGTACGGGCGCCAACATTGCAGAGTGCGAAAAGAACGCAAAGCTCTCTTTGGATATGGCTCTCGGCAGAGGCGGAGATCAGGTCGTTATAAAGAATAAGGATAAATANNTATCTCCATGCATAAAAACACGCACGACGCCACATCCTACTTTGCCTGCGCGTCGAAATACGATTTCTTCGGCGGCGTTTCCAAGAGCGTTGAAACGGGCAGCAAGGTCAAATCGAGGGTTGTTGCTTCCGCACTCGCGGAGCTTATTCAGGGCTGCGACAATATCTACGTCATGGGTCACAGATACCCTGACTTTGATGCAATCGGTTCCGCATTCGGCGTGGTTTGTATCGCACGCAAGCTCGGAAAGAACGCGTATCTTGTTACCGACAAGGAAAAAACGATGGCAAAGCCTCTTATAGAGAGGGCTGAAACAGAGTTCCCGAATGTTGTTGTTTCAACGGAAACGGCGAAGCTCGACTTTGCCAAAAGCAAGAAGAATCTGCTTGTCGTTGTCGATACCCATATCAAGACATTCGTTGAAAGTCCCGATCTGCTCTCAATGTCTAAAATGACGATAGTTATAGATCATCACAGAAAAGCCGTTGACTACATTGACGACGCGGTTATTTTCTTCCACGATCCGAGCGCTTCATCGGCGTCCGAGATGGTTACGGAGCTTATAGAATATATTCCGGCGGTTGATGAAATAGGCAGCTTTGTTGCCGACGCTTTGCTGTCGGGTATTATGCTTGACACGAAGAACTTCATTCTGCGCGTCGGTGCGGATACGTTTGAAGCTGCGGCAAGCCTTAAGGAGCTTGGCGCCGACCCTGTAAGAGTCAAGGCGTTGTTCTCGAACGATATTGAAAATTATCACGAGAGAAACAAAATTGTCGATTCGGCGAGGAAATATAAAAACTGCGCGATCGCCGTGGCTGACAGCAAGTCGAAGGATATCAGAATTATCAGCGCACAGGCGGCAGATGAGCTTCTGAATATAAGCGGAGTGGACGCTTCGTTCGTAATCTTCCCGATCGGAGATACGATATGCGTTTCGGCGCGTTCGTTCGGAGCCGTGAATGTTCAGGTTATTATGGAATATATGAACGGCGGCGGACATCAGACTATGGCTGCCGCACAGATAAAAAATTCATCCGTTGCAGAGGTCACGGAGCAGGTTATGCGAAGCGTTGACCGATACAACGATTCTTTAACAACTTCCGATTAAATGAAAGTGAGGTATAAATCATGAAAGTAATTCTTACTCAGGACGTTAAGGGTCTTGGAAAAAAGGGCGAGCTTGTAAACGCTTCCGACGGATATGCGCGCAACTTCCTTTTTCCGAGAAACCTTGCCGCAGAAGCCAATTCTCAGGCTATGACGGAGCTTAAAAACCGTGAGAATTCCAAAAAGCATAAAATTGAGGTTGAAACCCAGGAAGCCAAGGATACCGCTGCCAAAATCAACGGTAAAACAGTTAAGGTCACTGCCAAGGCGGGACAGGGCGGACGTCTTTTCGGTTCTGTAACAGCCAAGGAAATTGCCGCGGTAATGAAAACACAGTTTGGAATTGATATTGACAAGAGAAAGATCTCTGTAGACGATATTAAGGCATTCGGCACCTATCCCGCAACGGTTAAGCTTTACCAGGGTGTAACAGCCGAATTCAGCGTAATGGTATCAGAGGCATAATTTTTCGGAGTGTAAACAATGGATAATACAAATTATTCAAGTGAATCGGTTTTCAGCATCGAGGCTGAGCAGGCTGTTCTCGGATCTATCCTCATGGATCCCTCCTGTATGCCGCAGGTTCAGGTTTATCTGAATGCCGATGATTTCTATTTGCCGCAGCATAAGGCTATCTATACGGCAATAGCGACCATCGAGGCGTCCGGAGGAAAGATCGACCCGCTGATAGTCCTCGACAGGCTTGTTAACGATAAGGTATACGACTCGGCGGCCGGAAAAAACTATCTTTTTCAGCTTTCCCAATGCGTACCGTCTACCGCGAATGTCGAATCCTATGCTAAGATTGTCAAGGAAAAGTTTTACATACGCTCCTTGATCAACGCATCGAGGGAGATAATCGACGACGCATCCGCTCAGGACAGTTCGGCAGAGGTTCTGCTCGAAACCGCCGAGCAGAAAATATACAATATCCGTCAGGGCAGGAAAACCAATGCACCGTCCAAAATCGGTGATATAATCGTCGGCGAGGTTTATACAACTCTTCAGCATCTCACATCGCCCGAAAAGGATCTTTACAAGGGTTATCCCACGGGCTATTCCGATCTTGATAAGGTGCTTACGGGCTTACATAAGTCCGACCTTATTCTTATCGGCGCACGTCCTGCGATGGGTAAAACGAGCTTCGCATTGAATCTTGCGAGGAACGTTGCCGTTATAGGAAAAAGAAAGACGCTTATGTTCTCCCTTGAAATGACAAAGGAACAGCTTGCAATGAGAGTCCTTTCCACCGAGGCAAGGGTAAATTCGGCGAAGATGAGAACAGGTGAGCTTGATAACGAGGATTGGCAGAGGCTTTCGATCGCGACAAATGCGCTTTCGAATGTTGAGCTGTACTTCGATGACACCAGCTCAATTACAGTTCCGGAGATGAAAGCGAGAATTCGCCGTCTGCGTGATGTTGAATGTGTTATTATAGACTACCTCGGACTTATCAGACCGGCAGGAAGAGTGGAAAACCGTGTTCAGGCGGTCAGCGAAATTACCAGAGAGCTTAAGCTTATGGCAAAGGATCTTGCAATTCCCGTTATTGTCTGCGCTCAGCTTTCCAGAGGAACCGAGGGCAGGGGAGGTTCTCACAGACCTCAGCTTGCCGACCTTCGTGAATCCGGCTCAATCGAGCAGGACGCCGATATTGTCCTCATGCTTTACCGTCCGGATTACTATAACAACGGTGATGAGGAGCAGAACGAGGACGAGGGCGCTCAGCAGCTTGCAAACAAGGCGGAAATTATCGTTGCAAAAAACCGTCACGGTCCGACCGATACGGTTGAGATGATCTGGGATGCCGATCATACACTCTTTATATCTGCGGAGAAGATCAGAAATGATATGTAAGGTCAGAAACGCCATAGAACGTTATAATATGCCGCTAAGAGGAAAGACGGTCGCCGTCGGAGTTTCGGGCGGCGCCGATTCGATGGCTTTGCTGCACGTTCTTATTNNTTATTGAACTGAAGGATGAGCTTGATATTAAAATTGTTGTCTGCCACGTTAATCACGGAATAAGGGGCGAATCGGCTGACAGGGACGAAGAATTCGTTGTCAAGGCCTGCGAAAGGCTCGGAGTCGATTGCCGTGTTCTGAAGGCAGATGTTCCGGCTCTTGCCGAGAAAAGACATATCGGAATTGAGGAATGCGGACGTAAAATCAGATATGATTTTTTTAATTCCGTCGGCGGCAATGTCGTTATCGCAACCGCGCATACGCTCAGCGACCGCTGCGAAACGCTGCTTCTGAATATCGCAAGGGGAGCGTCCGTCAAAGGACTTTGCTCCATCCCTGCCGTAAGAGGTAATATTGTCAGACCGCTTATTGACTGCACAAGGGATGATATCGAGCTTTACTGTGCCGAAAATTCAATTGAATACGTTACGGACGAAACCAATTTTGACGATATCTATTCAAGAAACAGAATCAGGCTGAATGTTATTCCGGAGCTTAAAAAGCTCAATCCGTCAGTTGAAAAGTCCTTTATGCGGTTGATATCCAATGCCGAAGAGGAAAGTGAATTTCTTAATGACTTTTCCCTGGAAATAATTGAAAAAATCAGAACGGACAGCGGATATGACGCGAAGCTTTTAAAGGATCGGCATATAGCAATAAGAAAACGTGTAATTTTTGAAATAATAAACAGTGAAACGGGCTTGATTCCCGAAGCCGTTCATGTCGGGCAGATTGATAAAATCCTCGGCGGAGGCAGAACAGAGATAATCGGAGATACGATTGTCGAGGTCAAAAACGGAATTCTGGTTATCAACCCGAAATCGGAAAAAATTGAGGATTGGGAGTGCGAATTCGGTTTATCGGAAGCCGAAACTCCCTTTGGCAAAATCAAAGCGGAAATAATTCATAAAAAAAATTTACCACCGAAACATTTTGTTCACAATAAAGTGTTAGACTATGATAGTATCGTAGGTCATGCTGTTCTGAGAAACAGAAGACCGGGAGATAAAATCAAGCTTGCGGGAAGCTCCTGCACAAAAACGTTAAAAAAGCTTTTTAACGAGAAGCATATCGAAAACAGAAACGGTGTTCCCGTTCTTGCGGATGAATTCGGCATTTGCTGGGTTCAGGGACTGGGATGTGCCGACAGATGCAAAATTAAACCTGAAACAGATAAAATTTTAATTATCGGAGAGGACAAGCAAAATGATTGAGAATGATATCAAGGAAGTATATTTCAGCAAAGAAGAACTGCACGAGATCGTAAAAAGACTCGGCGCACAGATCAGCAAGGACTATGAGGGAAAAAATCTTACGCTTGTAAGCATTCTCAAGGGTTCCGTTATCTTTATGGCAGATCTTATGCGCGAGATAACCGTACCGTGCGAGATAGATTTTATGTGTGTTTCCAGCTACGGCACGGGAACAAAGTCATCAGGTACCGTCAAGATTATAAAGGATCTCGACATTAACCTTGAGGGCAAGGATCTTCTGCTCGTTGAGGATATTCTTGACAGCGGAAAGACACTTTACTATATATCACAGCTGCTCAAGACCAGAAATCCGGCAAGCATCAAAATCTGCACGCTTTTGGATAAGCCGGAAAGACGTGAAGCCGACATCAAGGCAGATTATTTCGGAACCTTCGTTCCGGATGAATTTGTAGTCGGTTACGGTCTTGATTTTGCGGAGAAATACAGAAATCTTCCGTATATCGGCGTTCTTAAGCCGGAAATTTATTCAGACTGAGCAGATCGCTTGATCAGCTGTAACCAAACAGGGAGTGAATTTATTTGAACAACAGTTCCAATCAGAATCCGAAGCCGATCAAAAAGAACAAGCTGCTTGCTTTGCTGCCGTATATTCTTATTCCGCTGATGATGATCATCGGAATAGCGATCGCGTCACAGCAGACGGGCAACCGTTCGGCTGAGATTAAGTATTACCAGATCGTGCAGGCTTTCGATCATGACAGAATCAGTGAATTTTCGCTTAATCTTACAAGCGGTACGCTGAAATACAAGGTCAGGGGCGAAGACACAAAGTGGCAGTACAAGGTGCCGAATGTTTCGGTATTTATTGACGATATTAACGACACCGTAAGGGAGCATAATAAAAACGCCAAGAGCGAGGATGACCTGATAAAGTATGAGTTCATCTCAGGCTCGTCAACCTCATGGTTCGTTAATCTTCTTCCCACTATAATTATGGGCGTGCTTCTTGTTGTGCTTCTCGTTATCATGATGAGGCGCATGAACACAATGGGCGGCGATATGAACAAGACGCTCAATTTCGGTAAGATCAATGCCAAAAAGCAGCAGGATCAGAAGTCGAAAACGACCTTTGAGCAGGTTGCGGGCGCCGATGAGGAAAAGGAAGAACTCAGCGAGATGGTTGATTTCCTTAAATGCCCCGAAAAATTCAGCACACTCGGCGCAAGAATTCCCAAGGGCGTGCTTCTCGTAGGACCTCCGGGTACCGGTAAGACTCTTCTTGCAAGAGCTGTTGCCGGCGAGGCTGATGTTCCTTTCTTCTCGATTTCAGGCTCCGACTTTGTTGAAATGTATGTCGGCGTCGGCGCGTCAAGAGTCCGCGATCTCTTTGATCAGGCAAAGAAAGACGCTCCGTCTGTTATATTCATTGATGAGATCGACGCGGTCGGACGTCACAGAGGCGCAGGAATGGGCGGCGGCCATGATGAAAGAGAGCAGACTCTTAACCAGCTCCTTGTTGAGATGGACGGCTTTGAAAAGAATCAGGGTGTTATCGTCATTGCGGCGACAAACCGTCCTGATATTCTTGATCCGGCGCTTCTCAGACCGGGTCGTTTTGACCGCCAGGTAAGAGTCGGCTATCCCGACACGAAGGGCAGAGAAGCTATTCTCAGAGTTCATTCCAAGAACAAGCCTCTTGCTCCCGATGTTGATCTTAAGGTTATCGCAAATTCCACCGTCGGCTTTGTCGGTGCTGATCTTGAAAATCTTCTCAATGAAGCGGCTTTGCTTGCGGCAAGAAGAAACAAGAAAGCCATTACAATGGCTGAAATTGAGGAAGCTACCGTCAAGGTTATCGTTGGTACGGAGAAGAAGTCGCATAAGATGAGCGATAAGGAAAAGAAGCTTACTGCTTACCATGAAGCAGGTCACGCAATCTCAACTTATTATCTTGAATCGCAGGATCCCGTACGTCAGGTTTCCATCATTCCGAGAGGTTCGGCAGGCGGTTACACAATGTCCGTGCCGACTGAGGATAAGTCCTACAAGACTAAGAACGGTATGCTTGACGATATCGTTGTTCTGCTCGGCGGACGTGTTGCCGAAAAGCTTGTTTTGGGCGATATTTCTACCGGTGCATCGAATGATATTGAGCGTGCGACCAAGCTTGCAAAGAGCATGGTTACAGAGTACGGTATGAGCGACAGAATCGGTCCTGTTTCCTATTCTTCGGGAAGCGGCGAGGTCTTCCTCGGCAGAGATTACGGTCATGCCAAGGATTATTCAGAAGCTTTTGCTCAGGAGATTGACGAGGAAATCAGCTCGATCATCCACAACGGCTATGACCGTACAGAGAAGATTCTTACCGATCATATGGATAAGCTTCATGAGCTTGCACAGTATCTTATCAAGTACGAAAAGATTGACGGCGACAAGTTCGATAAGCTTATGAAGGGTGAACTCAACGACAATATTGATGAACCCGAAACACTTCCGGGTGTTGACGAGGTAAAAGAGAACACCGATACCGAAACGATCGAATAAAAATCATGGATTGCCGCATTTAGGCGCAGAAAGTATTTTCTTTGATTTGAAGCTGTGCTTGTGTCTGCGATAGGAAAAAGCGTCTAAAAGGGCAAAACTATTTTATATTCATAAAATAAGGCTATAATTCACATTTTGTCAATTCATTTAATCGACATTATGAATTATAGCCTTTTCTTTTTTGCTCTTTTGTCTGCGCTGATTCGGCACCCTTAATCAATCACGGGCGGAATGAAATTTTCAATCGCCTTCCTTAGCTTGGGGTGGCGAATGACGAAGTGAATGGCAGGAGCTTTGCTCTTGGAAACCATGACCCACTGATCCTCGTGAATAAGAATCTGCAAATTCCTGAAAGCGGGGATCAAGGCTTTTTGAAGCTTATAATTTGAATGGCTTGCGGCAAATTCCTCGGTCATTGCCAGATGGGATAGATATTCCTCGTAGCTGTAGGTGATGTCCGTTTCACAGAATATGCCCGAAAGCTCCAAAACCTGTGGATGAGCGGCGAATTCCTCTTCTGAAACAGTCGGAATCTCGTCTTCAACAATTTCTGTTTCAAGTATGCCGAGCATACGGCATTTCTGCGCTTCGGCATATTCAAGTATATCCTTTTGGCGCTCGTCGGGAACGTTATTTCGTTTAAGCATCCTGATTAAAAGTTCGCGGTCGGCGGTGTATAGCGGAAGCGTGGATAAAATGCTCCTGCGCTTGCCCGCTTTGCTTGAATCCGAGAGCAGAAATGCGTTAAGCTCGGTTTCTTTGTC
>DNGF01000148.1 GCA_003486665.1 Oscillospiraceae bacterium | reverse complement strand
TCTGCAAAAAGGTCAATATCTCCCCTGTTCCGTCAATCATTTGTATAGCGATATCCTCGAATTTGCAGGGTGCGGCAACGCTCGTCGGCGACACAACGTCAATCCTGCTTGCTAAATCGGGTAATCTCGACTTTTCCGATTTCTTCGTTGATGACGGAAAGCCCGGTATGTTCTGGGTCGTTGAGGCAGGCGCAATTGTCAGCGCGCTCATTATTCTTATCATGTTCCGCAAGGACAATGCAAAGATTGAATTCAACGCAAGGACGAAGGTTGAGGATAAATTCCCGACATTTCTCCTCGTCGGAACGATCGTGCTTCTCATCGCCGCTTCGTTCATCCCCTACAAGGACGGCGCAGCCGAGGGTCAGTTCTACAAGCCCGACATCACAAACGGTCTTATCTGTATCAGCTTCTTTGTAATCGGAATAATCCGTGAGGTCTTCTTCAACAAGAACTACAAGATCGTCAAAGACACCTTTAAGGAGATCGACTACTACACGATCGCCCTGCTCACAGGTCTTTTCGTTGTAATCGGCGGAATCAAGAGCGCAGGCGTTATTGATGTTATCGGCAACGGCATCGCTAAGCTCGGTTCGGGTTCGGAATTCATCATTTACACGATCATCGTCTGGATATCCGTTATCCTTTCGGCATTTATCGACAATATCCCTTACACGGCAACTATGCTCACGATCGTGCCTGTTATCGCCGCCGATATGGGTATGGAGCCTAAGCTTCTTTATTACGGACTCCTCTGCGGCGCAACGCTCGGAGGAAACCTCACTCCCATCGGCGCAAGCGCAAACATCGCAGGCATCGGAATTCTCAAAAAGGAGGGCTACGAGGTCAAGGCTACAACCTTCATGAAATACGGCGTACCCTTTACCCTCGCCGCTGTAGTGACAGGATATATACTTATCTGGTTCATCTGGAGATAATCAGACATTAAAAACAAGGCTGTTATTCACCGATTGCAAAAGCATTCGGGAATTACAGCCTTTATTTTATGCTTAATATATTGAATCGAGTATTTCAACAGCGTGTGCAATACAGCCGTCGTTGTTTGAACGTGTAACATAATCGGCAACGCTCAGTGCTTCCGAGGAGCCGTTTTGTGGCACAAAGCCCTTAGCCGCAGCTTTAAGCATATCCACATCGTTATAGCCGTCGCCTGCCGAATAGATATCACAAGGCTTGCAGCCGAGCATCTTACCGAGCTTCATCAGGCCGCTTCCCTTATCAACACCTTTTTGGAGAAGTTCAATATAATCACCGGTGGTTTTCAGGTAATTTATTTCACGATGACCGTCAAGCAGCCTTTGCACGTCCAATGAGCAGCCGTGAGCATAGATCATAACCTTTGTCCAGGGAAGCAAAGTCTCGGACGGATCTGAAACAGGCGTAAAATCAATGCCCTGACTTGTAAAATGACGGATGCTGTCCTCACCGGCATTTATGCTGCATACCTTGTTGAAATTATACATTTCAACCGCAACGGACGGAAAACGAGAAATAACTTCTCTCACAACGGCTATGCCCTCTTCCCCGACCGCGTCATTGAAAACGATATTATCGCTCTTATAATCATATGCCATTGCTCCGTTTCCCAAAAGCACGGGAGCATTGATATAATCATCACTGTAAAGATGGAAACCCTGATAAATTCTGCCCGTACAGACGGTGAATCTGCCGCCCTCGGACATAAAATACTTTATCGCAGAAACAACCTCTTTTGTAATTTTCCCCTCGCCGTTTGCAAGCGTTCCGTCAAAATCACTTGCGAGCAGAACATTTTTGAATTTCATATCAATACCTCCGTAAAAAAAGCGCCGCAGCCATTTACGGTTGCGGCGAGGTTTAAACATCAGTCGGATGTATAGGGCATAAGAGCGATGTGACGAGCGCGCTTAATAGCGGTCGTAAGTTCTCTCTGATGCTTTGCACAAGTACCTGTTACACGGCGAGGAAGAATCTTCGCTCTGTCGGAAGTGTACTTACTGAGCTTTGAAACATCCTTGTAATCAATGCTCTCAACTTTATCAACACAGAAGGAGCAAACCTTCTTGCGGCCTTTTCTGTTAGGACGGCCGTTGTTCTTATCATAAGCCATTACAAAATACCTCCTTATTTAATTCGCGTGACATCCGCCTCAGAACGGCAGATCGTCATCGCCTGAAATCTCCTCAAAATCACCGTCTGAACCGGTTGAGAATGAAGGAGCGGCAGGCTGCGCAGGAGCATAGCTTTGGTTGTAATTGCCGTTACCTGTACCTGTTTCTGCTTTTGAACCGCAGAAGCTTGCCTGGTCAACAATAACCTCAACTGCTGTACGCTTGTTACCGTTTTTGTCCTCATAATTACGGGTCTGAATTGAACCCGTTACAGCGATCATTGAACCCTTCTGAAAATATTTTGTGATAAAATCAGCGGTATTTCTCCATGCAACGCAATTGATGAAATCAGCCTGACGCTGTTCACCCTGACGTACATAGGAGCGGTCAACTGCAATTGTAAATTAGGTTACGGCAAGACCTGTCTGGGTATTACGCAACTCAGGAGTTGCAACAAGTCTACCCATTAAAACTACGTTGTTAATCATGTTGCTTCCCCCTTATTTTTTGATTATAAGTGAACGAAGCACGCCGTCCGTGATGTTAAGAACACGGTCAAGCTCTGCCGGGAAATCCGGCTCAGATGAGAAATCATAGACAGCATAATAGCCTTCTGACTCGTAATCGATATCGTAAGCAAGCTTGCGCTTACCCCACTCGTTTACGCCTTCAACAGTACCATGCTTTTCCATAAGAGCCTTGAACTTCTCAACCAAAGCCTTAGCTGCATCCTCGCTCTCCTTTACGGAGTAAACGATCATTGCCTCATACTTCTCTACTGCCATTAAAAGCACCTCCTTTTGGTCATTCCGGCCGCCTACTCAGCGGCAAGGATAGCTGTAATCAATATTTTACAGCCTTAATATTTTATCAGCTAATACCGATAATGTCAAGTTTTTTTTGAATTATTTTGTAAAGTTTTCGTTGTAGTATAGACGAATAATGGTCCTACTAATCTTGATATGAATCCGCCTTTGCATTCCCGATCGTTTTCTGTATCTCTTTAAGTATTCTTGAACGATATTTGGCTATATAAAACAAGGGCATAAAATATGTGAGCAGAAGCATCATCAACGGGATAGGGCGCATTATGGGTATGAAATCTTTTATAAAGCCTGTAGCAAATAAGAAAATCGAAAACACCAAAACAATTGCAAGCACAAGGGTGATGACTTCTTCACACATTCTTTCAAGGCGAAAATTTAATGTAATTTTTGTTTCCGTACCCTGTTTCAAAAAATCTATATATATTTCGGGAACAAACGATTGACGTACTCCCAAACCATAGTGATTCTTATACGGAACATATTTGCATTTCACTTTATCGAACTTGAAATTATAAGCCAAACTTTCTGTCTTTATATCGTTCTTTTCAAAAATACCGATAATCTCATCTTTCGGCAGATCAACAGTAATACAATTCTTAAAGAAAGGATAGATGTTCATTTTTATTCCCCATAGTTACATTTCAAAATATTCCTTAACCTGCTCATAATTTTCGGCATAAAAATCCGCGAGCTTCTTTATCTCTTTCCTGTCGTCCTCGTTGGAATAATCCTCAATTCCGATCACCTTATACCCTGCCGATTTAGCGGTTTGAATCGCATAAAGAGCGTCCTCAAAAACATAGCCGACGCCCTCGGCATGAACAGCATTTTTCACATATTCAAATGCCGCAGGGTCATTTTTATGAATTCCGATCTCGTGCATAGAGATAACGTCCTCAAAATAGCCGAGTATACCGTTGCGCTCAAGAGCTTTCTTTGCCATTCTGCTCTCGGTAGCGGTTGCAACAACCATTTTCACACCGTTATCCTTAAGCAACTGCAAAAAATCCTTTACGCCGTCCTTGATCGGCGCAACGTTTGAATAATAGAACCACAGAATCTCCTGCAAGCCGTCAAGCACCTCGTCAAAGCTCATGTTGAGGTTATACTCATCAATCATATAGCTTATTCCTGTTTTGTAGCCCTGCTTACGGAAAAGGTCGAATTCCCTCGGAATAATTCCTCTCATCATGAGGAAAGCACCCGACGCAGTGTCCCATATGTGCATGGAATCGAGCAGCGTGCCGTCCATGTCAAAAATTGCGTAATCTATTTTTTTCATAACTTCATCCTGTGTTTTAGATTTTCTTTTATTTATAAATGGTCTTTTCGGACCGTTTTTCGCTTTTTGTTCTCGACGTAAGTGGCGCTGACACTTCGCTACTCTCAAGGGAAGCCTTGGTCGGTTTCTTCAAACTTTTTACAAAACCCCTCAGTCGGCTACGCCGACAGCTCCCCTGCTAAAAACCGCTTTCTGCGTTAATCACAGAGTCATAAGCAAACCTTTAGCACTGAAACTGCCGATTGTTAAAGCTCAATCTCACAAATTGAATCTTTGATAAACCGTCTTTATAATCGACTGAATTAGCGTAATAAATTGCTTTGTCAGCTTCGGAGTAAATCATCGACGGTGAATAACCGAATCCACGGGCATCACTGTATTTAAATGGGCTAATGATCACAGAATATGTTTCGCCGTAATCATAGCTCACAAAAAGCTCGTTGTGTCCCTTGTTGCCATATTTTGCATTGACAATCAGCGTTCCGTTTTTGCCTCCCTCTGGAATCCATAAGCATATCGGCGAGGAATGCAAATCACGGTTACGAAAAGCAATTATTTCTGTTCCCTGATCATCAACGTCCCATTCCGAAATTGAGTCGGATATTTTGTATCTGCAAGGCTTATTGTCACCATTTGTCAAAAGCTCATAAGCAAGATAATATTTTCCGTTTCCCATTTTTGTTACAACAGGCATACCAGGTCTGTCATCGGGATTTTCATTGACAACTACAGGAACTTTCTCGCTCCAGTTTATAAGATCTGTTGAGCTTTTATATACGATAGTCTGACTGTGAATCGGATCTGAATCGTCTGAATAGAAACAGTATAGTGTACCGTTTTCATACACAAACCACGGTTCCCATATGCCTTCTTCCACCCCGCCTGCTTCGTCAATAACAGAAATTTCTTCCCATGTTTTTCCGCAGTCCTGGCACACAAATAATGAAAGCTGTGTTTTGCTTTTGCAGCCGTCGTCTAAAGATACTTCTCCTAAAATAATTGAACCCTTTGCATAATCGCCCATAGCTTCGGGCAGTTCAAAAAGACAAGGCTGCCACGCCGCTTGCAGGTCGGGATTGAACTTTTCCGTAACAACTGCGATTTCCGACCAGGTGTCGCCCTTATCAAAACTTTCCATTATTCGAAATTTTGTCTGTCCTTTGTCAAAGACCTCAAAGGTTGCAAGCAATGTGCCGTTTTTGTCTCCGTTATTCGCAAGACATATAACAGATGGATATTCCGCTCCGTTTTCCCATACTTCATCAGAGGGACAAAAAATGTCCGATCTGGATTCAACAAATAAATTCCCGTGGGGAGTGTAAATTGTATTACAATCGCCATACGGCAATCCGAGTATTGCGAGGAGATAATAAATAAACGCTGTTATTGCTGAAAGTATTTTCATAGAATATCCTCCAATGCCTGCTATTTGATTTATTGACGGGTGGCGTGATAAGTTTCTTCTAACCTTTGGTCGATGTGGGCATCGACATCTACGGAATGTGCATATATTAAACCACATCGCACCGAGAAAGTCAGATAAAAATTGCTTTTGAGAAAATAAATCTCGTGACCTCCCTCTTGAGGGACGTGGACGAAGTCGTGACGGAAGGAGTTTAAGTTTGATGAAACCTTACTCCCTCAGTCGCTTGCGCGCCAGCTCCCCCAGAGGAGGAGCCCATGCTTAAGGCGGATTTCATCAAACTCTTTACAA
>DNGF01000241.1 GCA_003486665.1 Oscillospiraceae bacterium | reverse complement strand
TCATTCACTACCGCGCCGACACTTCGCTACCCCGGAGGAGGAGCCCACGCTCAAAGTAAATTTCAGCAAATTTAACGCAAACCCCTCAGTCACGACACAAGGTCGTGACAGCTCCCCTACAGGGGCGCCTAGATTTAATTTCTTCTAACCTTGGCTTGATGTGGGCATTGAACCTTACGAATTATGCGTTTTCTGAATCTCGCTGAACCAAGACATATATTAAATAAAAAGCAAAAACACCCCGAAAGGCATTTAAGCTTTTCGGGGTGTAAAATTCTGAACAGCGGAAATTATTCCTCAACAGGAGCTTCTTCAGCCTCTTCTGCTGCTTCCTCTGCCGGAGCTTCCTCAGCTGCATCCTCGTCAGCCTTCGGAAGAAGTGCGCGGATTGAAAGGCTTACACGGCTCTTATCAAAGTCGATAGCAGTAATCTTGCACTTAACCTTCTCGCCAACCTTAAGAACGTCCGAGGGCTTGCCGATTCTCTGATCTGCGATCTGAGAAATGTGGATAAGTCCGTCAATACCCGGAATAACGGTTGCGAATGCGCCGAATGTTGTAAGACCGACGATCTCTGAATCAATAACCGTGTCAACAGGATAATCGCGGCGAAGGATCTCCCACGGGTTGTCCTCTGCCTTCTTGTAGCCGAGAGAAATCTTCTTGTTCTCCTTGTCAAGGCTCTTGATATAAACCTCAATCTCCTGACCGACGGAAAGAACCTCTGAGGGATGCTTAATTCTCTTCCACGACATCTCGGAAATATGTACCATTCCGTCAACGCCGCCGATATCAACGAATGCGCCGTAGTTTGTAAGCGACTTAACTACGCCGTGATATACCTGACCCTCTTCTGCCTGAGCCCAGAAAGCATCCTCGGCAGCCTTGCGAGCCTCTCTGATAACAGCCTTAATCGAGCCAATAGCCTTTTTACGGCCGCGCTCGGACTTAACCTCGATGATCTTAAGGTCAACCTTTGTCTTAAGAAGATCGTCAAGGGACTCTCCTCTTGAAGCTGTTGCAAGAGATGCGGGAACAAATACTCTGACGCCGCTTACGATAACGATAACGCCGCCCTTAACAACATCTGTAACCGTACCGGAAACGACCTCGTCATTTTCCTTTGCGGCTTCGATCTTGTCCCAAGCGCCCTGAGCGTCATATCTCTTCTTTGAAAGCATGATTGTGCCTTCCTGATCGTTTGTCTTCATGATGATAAGCTTGATCTCATCGCCGACCTTAAGCTCCTTCATCGGATCAGCTGTCGGATCTGCGCTGTACTCATCAACAGGAACATAGCCTGTCTGCTTTCTGCCGATATCGACCTGGATCTCACTCGGTGAAATACCTGTTACAACACCGACAACTTTCTGATCGTTGCTCATATTGTTAAGAGACTCCTCAAGTGCCTCCATAAAATCAAGATCTTCAGCGGAAGTTTTTGCCACCTCCTCTGCATTTTCAATCGGGTTTGTGTTTACATTTTCTGACATTGTTGAAAGTACCTCCTTTATGATTGCCGCCGGAGTTGATGCTCCTGCGGTGACACCCACCTTTCGACATCCTTTAAAGCTGATGTTTTTCAGCTCCTGTGCTGTTTCGATAAGATAGGTCGGACAACAGTTTTCACACACAGCCTTCAACTTCACTGTATTGGAACTTTGCCGTCCTCCTACTATGATCATTGCGTCACATTCCTCAGCCAAACTGATGGCTTCGTCCTGCCGCTCATTAGTAGCATTACATATTGTATCAAATATTAAAGCGTTTGTATAGTCTTTTTTTAATTTTTTTAAACATTTTTCCCATTCCACCGTGTTAAAAGTCGTTTGGGCAACAACTATAATTCGCTTTTCGCAATTTATTCCATATTTTTCGAGTTCTTCAAGATTTTTAAAGACGATAACTTCTCCGCGGCAGTAGCTTTTTATGCCCTTGACCTCAGGATGGTCGGCATCGCCGGCAATCAGAACCAGGGAATTTTCGTCCGAATTATCCGTAACAATTTTATGTATCTTCTTTACAAACGGACAAGCCGCGTCCCAATATTCGTATCCGCGAGCCTTAAGCTTATCGATAATCTGCTTCTCAACGCCGTGAGTTCTGAGAACAAGCTTTGTGTTTTTCGGAATATCGTCAATCGAATCGGCAATTACAACGCCTTTATTTCTGAGATCCTCAATAACCTGCGGATTATGAATTATCGGTCCGAGGGTGCATACCTTTTCCCCGCTTTTGACCATTTGGTACAGGCGGTCAACGGCTCGATTGACGCCGAAGCAGAAGCCGGCGGTTTTCGCAAGTTTAATCTGCATGGCCCATCCTCCAAAGCTCGGTTATTCTCTCCATAATAAGACTTGATCCGTAACGAAGATCCTTCATTTTGTCAACATCGTCGTGGAAATTAAGCTCATCATATTTTATCGGCTTGCCGTAACGAACGGTCAGCCTTGTCCCCTTTTTAGCCTCGTCGCTTGTATAAATCGAAACCGGAACAACGTCGCATTTACACTCTTTCGCAACGTAGCAGACGCCGCCCTTTGCCTCATGAGGTTTAAAGTCATGTGAACGTGTTCCCTCAGGGAAGATACCCAAAGCTCCGCCGTCCTCAACGACCTTGACGGCATGGTTCATCGCAGGGAAATCAAACTTGCTTCTGTCAACGGGAAATGCGTTGAGATTGGCAAGAAACCAGCCGACAATTTTCTTTTCAAAAAGCTCTTCCTTGGCAATGAAATGGAACTTCACCTTACAGCCGACGCCTATAATGATAGGATCCATAGCCGTAATATGGTTA
>DNGF01000255.1 GCA_003486665.1 Oscillospiraceae bacterium | reverse complement strand
AGAGGAAGAAAGAAAAGCTATTGAGGAGCGTATAAGAGTAGCCGAAGCAGAAAAAGCCGAAGCCGATGCCGCAATAGCAAAAGCACAGAAAGAACTCGCAGAAGCAAACCTCGCAAAAGCAAAAGCCGAAGCCGCAAAAGCCGAAGCCGAAGCACGCAAGGCAATTGCAGAAGCTGACAAAGCAGAGGGCAAAATCACCGATGCGCCCACTGAACCCGTTGAGCCTACCGAACCCGGAACGGATCCGGTAGAGCCTACCAACCCCGAAGAAAACACTGAGGAGGTAAACGGTAATGTTTAATAATTTTGTAACCGCGGCTTTCCCCGCACTTATCATGTTTGCCGTTTCTCTTTTGACTTTCGGCGTGATGTTCTTCGTTAAAAAGCCTATTATCGAGCTTGCCGGCGCGATATTCAAAACAAATAAGTCCGGCGCTTCAACAGCAAGAAACAGCGTTGCGGGTATCATCACGAGCGTTGCGATCGCTGTCGGATTTCAGTACACAATGCAGGCACTCTTTAACTTCACTATTGTTATTTGGTGGGGTATAGCCGCCGGATTTATTGCAACTCTGCTTTATCTGTTTATCGAGAATATCAGAGACGGCGGAGCAAAGAAATTCGGCAAAGAAGTCAAGGACATTATCGGCGATAATGTCGAGCTTGACACTCTGCTTGATTACATCAAAAAGACTTATAACAAAGCAGTTGATGCACAGATCGAAGCGGAGGACAACAAAACAAAAAACTTAGCGGAAACGCTTGTTGGCAACCTTACAAGTGTTTCCAAAAAGTAAGAAAGGCAAATAAAGGTTTAATTATCTTTATTGTTATATCCGGGATAAAATTTCTATCATTCACAGCTCCGCGCATTGTGCGCGTGATTCTTGAGATCATAGAATATTTATTTTTCGAGATATGAAGCCCCCACCCCGAAAATATGCGGCTTAAAGGTTGTATATTTTCGGGATTTTTTTACAAAAAAATATTGACAAACGGCAAAAATCGTGCTATACTTCCCGCATGACTGAATTTATGTATAGGGATTTAGTCTTAGGACTACGAAAAAAGGTAAAAACGCTGTCAATAATATCTATCATATTGGCAGTAATAATTATCATTCTTTCCGTGATGGTGTGTTGCGCGGTTGGATATGGGGACGCCGAAGAGGGAGGTTCTCAATCCCATATCGCAGGCGAAACTACTACCGACGCAAACACCGTCGTCCTCGCTTTCAAGATATTCGGTATAATGACTATCATATCGGCTATTATTATGGCTTCGATATCGGTATATATCTTTATACAGCATTTAAACCATGCAAAAGAAATTGAAGCCGAGAAAACGGAAAGCAATGCAGAACTTCCACACAACCCGGAATCAGATATAAATACAACTGACCCACCGAGTCAAGAAGGACAATGAAATGTTAAAAATAAACGATGACACTAACCGGCTGACGCGTGCCGAATTTGAGGACTATCGGCTTAATAGTGGAATCACTGACCTTCAAGCGGAAATTATCCGACTAAGATATCATGACGCGGAACAACCGACGGTGATATCAATATGTTTGCGGCTGAACATATCGACTCGCAAATATAACCGCGAGCTTAATCGCGCATTGCTTCAAATATTCCGATACACATCGAAAAAATAAACGTTAAGTCATTTTTTATATTCCTTTCACTTTCTCCTTAAAAAGGGGGCGGGCTTATGCCTGCCCTCTTTTTTTGCGTCATTTTTCTGTCACTTTTTCGGCGGTTTTACAGCCCCATTTTGATTTATAATATAATTGCAATGAAACAGCTTTTAAAAACGGCATACGCCGAATTAAAAAAGCTTGAATCAGTTAAATCCCCGACGTGGGAAACGTTTGAGCGGATCGCTATTTTGTCCGCGTGTATCAAATATTTTGAGGGGGATATTTGCTCTAACGCTAACACATTGAGCGAAGCAGTGGACGAATTGCGGGACAGCTACGGGGACACCAAAGCACTTGATATTTTGACCCGGGTGCTTGCTGACTTCAAGTCGGACATTGATTGCGTTAATCCTTTTTTGTCGAACGTATTAATTAATAAAATAAAGGGGGATAATTAATCATGCCATTTCCTACATACAACCAGCCCGGATATTTCGGGCAGTCCTATCAATCGCCGCAAACCATGCCGCCCGCGTCCTCGCTATATTCCCCGGGGTTTGGCGGAATGCAACAGCACCAGGCACAACAGCAACAGCAGGCAACACCGGTAACAAATAAAATCTATGTGACATCGTTCGAGGACGCAATGAACCGTTTTGCACAGCCGAACAGTATTTATATTTATGTCTTGCAGGACGAAACAAAGATTTTTGAAATTGCCACAGACTCACAAGGTCGAAAGCTCGCGAAAACATACGACTTGAAGCCGTTTTTTCAGTCTACAAGCGAAAACACGGAAAAGGCGAACAATTACGCTACAAAAGAAGATTTTCGCACTCTGGAAGAAAAAATCAAGGCTTTGGAGAATTCTATGCCAAAGCCCGACAGAAAGAAGATCATAGGCGGTGAAGATTATGCAGAATAACCCTTTAATGAATATATTAAATATATTTAATATCAGGACAAATCCGCAAACGCTTGCGCAAAACCTGCTTGCAAACAATCCCGAAATAGCGCAAAAAATCGGCAACAACAACCCGAAAGATATCGCGCTTGAAATGTGCCGACAAATGGGGGTAGATCCTCGGCAGGTTGAGCAAATATTATCACAAATACGAAGATGATGTTTAAACCGTTTCAGGCGCGCAAAAACGGCTTTAAATAAATAATTTTTATTTCAAGGGAGAAAAATATGGATTATTCAGAAGGACTTGCCACAGGTATGGCACTTCAGAACGGCAACGGCAACGGTGCCAACACATGGAATGAATCCTGGCTTTGGGTGCTTGTTATCTTTGCACTCGCAGGGTTCGGCGGTAACGGACTGTTCGGCAACAGAGGTGCAGGACAGAGCGGATCCGGTGTAATGGACGGTTATGTTCTTACCTCGGATTTTGCAAACATCGAAAGAAAGCTTGACGGCGTTAACAACGGACTTTGTGATGGCTTTTATGCCATGAACACCGGAATGCTTAACGGCTTCAGCTCCATTAATCAGAACATCATGCAGAGCGGTTACGAGACAAGAAACGCCATTGCGGGCGTTGCTTCACAGCTTGCAAACTGTTGCTGCGAACTCAAAGGAGGACAGAAAGATACACAGTATGCGATCGCAATGCAGACGAACGCGATCCAGCAGTCACTCTGCACAGGCTTCCGTGATATCGTGGACAACGCTAACGCAAATTACAGAGCGCTTCACGATGAAATCATCGCAAACCGTATCGAGGATAAAAACGCGCAGATCGTTGCACAGCAGAACGAGATCAACGCGCTTCGACTTAAAGCAAGCCAGGAAGCGCAAAACGCTTATCTTGTCAACCAGCTCAGACCTTGCCCGTCTCCGGCATACGTTGTACCTAATCCGTTCTGTTGCAACACCAACGCTTGCAGCACAGGAACCTGCGGCTCTATAATCTGACAAAATCAAAGCCCGACTAATTATCGGCATGAAAGGATTTAAATATCCTCTTGAAACCAATACAAGGCGCAGGGGGTAATATCTTCCCTGCGCTGTTATTTTGAAAGGAGAACAAATATATATGCTTCTTATAGGCACCACAAATACCGCGTCGCAGGCAGTTGCGGCGGGCGGTATAATTAACCTCGGCGCTACATATCGGCGCTACTGTAAGAAAAATTCAGCTGGTACGCCGGCATTCACGAACACCGGCACGGCGTTGAGCCTTAACCATTCCGGTATATATCACGTCACCGGCACTTTTGTTGCTTCAGGCACAGCGGCGGGCGTTGTTACCGTCGGACTTTCAATAAACGGCGTTGCTGTTCCCTATGCGTTCGCGTCGGAAACCATAACAACCGCCGGGACTGAATTGCGCACCCTTGTTATTGATGATTATGTACTTGTCGATAGCGCGTGCGTCCTCGGGACAACGTCAACAACCCCGGCAGTGTTGAGCTTCACAAATACAGGCGTTGCGGCAACATTCTCGCAGGTTACCGTAAACGCTGAAAAAGTTGTTTGATGAAAGGGGGCAATATTATGGATTATAACATTAAAAGAATGATTTTTGACCGCGCAAGGCATGACAGAGAGCGCGACGACTACCGTATGCGCGACGGTCGGCAGGGCGTGAGAGGTACCGGACGTTATGGCATAGGCGGATCCCGTTATTATGGTCGACATGATTATAGCGATCGCGACTATGATAGAGAAAGAGAATACGACCGCGACGACGATTATAGACGCGACAGAGAATACCGCGATTATGATTATGACCCGCGCGACTATGCAACATCAGGCGGCGCAGATATGAGACTTACCAAAGACGATATGCGAGCATGGAAAAGAATGATGCGCAACGCTGACGGCACTATCGGCGAGCATTTCGACCGTGAGCAAATTTCAAGGGTTGCGGATCAGGTCGGCGCAAGATATAACGGATATGATGAAAACGAGCTTTGCATGACCGCGAATATGATTTATTCAGATTACGGCGAAGTACTCAGGGCATACATACCAAAAGACAAAGAAGCAACAATATACACGAAGCTTGCAAAAGCGTTCCTTGAAGATGAGGACGCGCCGCAGGGATCCGAAAAACTCGCGTTATATTATTATTGCATTGTCAAAGGTGATGAAGAATAACAGATATAAATTTTACAACCGCCGCCCGGACGGCGCACTGCTTGAAGATTGCGTTTGCCGTGCAATATCGACGGCGACGGGCTTAAAATACGGAGCGGTTGAGAATTTATTGACGTTGACGGCAGAAAAAGAAGCTTGCGACAAGCTCTGCGTTTGCTGTTATCACCACCTTTTGGAAGACGTGCTTTTATATCCGGTCTTCTATTGCGACGGTAGCGAAACCGTGCGGGATATTGCGGAAGAGTATCCCACACAAAAAATCATTATAAGGATATCCGGGCATTTAACCTCGGCAATATATGGTACCGTCCTTGATATATGGGACTGCACCGGGAAACCCGTTGACTGCTTTTGGATAGTCCAATAAAAAATAAAAGAGCGTGGGCAATAGTCTGCGCTTTTTTTATTGATGTGAAAATCAACATTTTTTCACTTTTTTGAAAAGGCTATTGACAAACGCTTTTGACTGTGCTATAATATTGACATAAACAAACAAAAAGCAACTGAAAGGAGGTAAAACGATGGAACGTTCTGAACTTGAATGGCTCGCAACTCGAATAATCAGATATCGCGGAAAGCACAACATTTCGCAAGGCGCGTTTGCAAAGATTTGCAAAGTGAATCGCTACACCATTTTGCGGATTGAAAACTTAGACGCAAGCCCGTCACGTTTAACCGTGGCAAAAATCGAAGAAGTATTAAACAGCAAAGAATAACAAAAAAGAAAGGAATATTAAAATGTCATTCACAAAAATTAAACTTATTTCAAACGGTCAGCAATTCAGATATGGAGACTCAATTACAGAATACGAAATTGAATCAGATCTTCCCGAGGAAGATATCTTAAAGTATTGCACAACGGCGCTTGTCAGATGTTCAACGCCGGCAGGAGAAGAAGAAACACCCTTTGCGCCGTTCTATGAATTTCGCAAAACATCAGAAAACACGTATATTTACCGTGTTACAACGCCCTATTGTGATTGATCGGGAAAAGGAGAAAGAAAATGAATAACGATTTAACCATAACCGCAACCGCGCCGGAAGATGCCGGACAGCTTATAGTAATCAAACAGCTTCCGGTCATTCAGGAAGAATTATACAGGATCAAGGAAAAAGTAACGGCGGTTGTAGATACCGCGCTTGCTATGCAGGTATCAGAGGACACCGTAAAGGATATCAAAACAAAACGCGCGGAAATGAATAAAATGCTTGCCGCCTTTGAAGAACGCCGCAAGGAAGTAAAAAAAGCCGTTCTCGCACCGTATGAAAATTTTGAAGCCGTTTATAAAGAATGTGTATCGGACGCGTTTAAAAACGCCGATGCAGAGCTTAAACGTCGTATTGCAACGGTTGAGGACGGGATAAAGCAGGCAAAGCGTGAAGAGCTTGAAACCTATTTTTCCGAGTATTGCCAAAGCGTCGGCATTGATTTTGTATCGTTCAAAGATGCAGGCATTAATATCACACTTTCAGACAGCCGCAAGAAGTTAAAGGATATGGCGAAAGCATGGATTGACGGAATAGCGTCAGCGCTTCAAATGATATCGACAATGGAAAACGCCGACGAGATCCGCGCAGAATTCAAAGCAAACGGCTATAATGGTAATGCGGCAGTGGTAACAGTGAACGCACGTCACAAAGCCATTGAAGAAGAAAAACGCCGTGCAGAAGAAAAAAAGCGCCTTGACGCAGAACGTGAAGAACGCGAGCGCATACTCATGCAAGAATACGCCGCGCAGAATGCAGAAAATTCTTTGATAGAGCCTTTATCCGCCCCCGTGGAACAAATACCCGCCGACACAAAAAACGGCGTACAGGAAGAAAAAAAAGAGCCGCAAACAATGTTTTGCGTTACGTTCGCAGTAAGCGGCACAATTGAACAGCTCAAAGCCCTTAAAAACTTTTTAAACGAAGGAGAATATAACTATGAATGCAAATAACTTCCCCACCAACCAGCCACAAAAACAGCGCTTTTCCGTCGCTCTCTCTACTCCGCAATATCAACAGCTTATAAGCAATACACTTCAAGACCCGGCACGCCGCAACCGTTTCATTGCGTCCATAACGTCAGCGGTAAGCGTAAACCCCGCATTGCAGGAATGCACGCCGCAGACGATCATTTCCGGTGCGTTACTCGGAGAAAGTCTCAACCTTTCCCCCTCCCCACAGCTCGGACAGTTTTATCTTGTTCCGTTCAAACAGACGTTAAAAGACAGAAACGGTAATATACTTTACGTTACCGACGCAGACGGAAACAAGATAAAGGACAAGAACGGCAAATACATCAAGCAAACCGTATCGCAGGCACAATTCATTCTTGGATATAAAGGACTTATACAGCTTGCGGTGCGCTCCGGCTACTACAAAAAAATAAACGTCCTTGAAGTAAAAGAGGGCGAGCTGATAAGCTTCAACCCGTTCACGGAAGAATTTGAAGCGTCCTGGATAATGGACGCGTTCAAACGTGAAGAAGCCAAAACGATTGGATATGTTGCATTTTTCGAATATCTGAACGGCTTCAAAAAGCTTATTTATTGGACGAAAGAAGCGATGATGATACACGCCGACAGATATTCCCCGGCGTTCTCTGCCGAAAGCTTGAAGAAAATCGAAGCCGGAGAAGTCCCCGAGGCGGATATGTGGAAATATAGCTCGTTTTGGTATAAGGATTTTGATGATATGGCAAAGAAGACCATGCTCCGGCAATTGATATCCAAATGGGGTATAATGTCGATAGAGCTTCAGGAAGCCTTCGAACGTGACAACGAGATCGCAACGACGGACGGCAAAACCATAACGTTTGAAACCCCCGAGGATATTCCCGAGATCGAGCCGATACAGCCCGAACCGCTCGCACCTGCCAGACCGTCGGCACCCATTGAGATACAGCAAATAAACTTTGACGAAATATGAGCCGAATTCCTTACACGGTTATCGGAACGGGTTCCACAGGGAACGCCGTTCTGATTAACCACAATATTTTGATTGATTGCGGCGTACCGTTCAAGAAAATATCGCCATATCTTCGGCAAATTCAAATTATTATGCTGACGCACATTCACGGTGACCATTTTAACGTCGCGACATTGCGAAGAATTGCCGAAGAACGCCCGACCGTCCGCTTTGCCGCTTGCTCATGGCTTTTGACTGATTTAATCAATACCGGAATACCTGCAAAGAATATTGACCTGCTCCAATGCGGGAAATTTTACGATTACGGCGCATTTCAGGTTATACCGGTGCAATTAATCCACAACGTGCCGAATTGCGGCTACAAGCTATTTTTTGCGGGCGGTAAAGCGTTCTATGCTACAGACACAAATAACCTTAACGGAATATCTGCCAAAGGCTATGACCTTTATCTGGTAGAATGCAACTATGAAGATCAGGAGATACACGAAAGGATCAAAGAAAAAGAAATAAACGGCGAATTTGCATATGAAAAAAGCGTGATATATAATCATCTTTCAAAACAGAAATGCGACGCGTGGATATATTCAAACGCGGACGAACTGAGCGAATACGTTTATTTACATCAGCATAAAAACGATTGAACACGAAAGGAATATAAAAATGACCGTTGAACAGCTTTCCCAATATTGGGACGATATACCAGCCGGCAGGGAAAATGCCGCATCATACTTTGAATTGTGTGTGAAATGGGGAATAAACGAAAGACAGGTGCGGAACATTCTGCACGCTCTTTCCCTTTTCGACAATGGCGATAAATATGTACTTATCAGATCGGCACGCACAAAAGGCTTTTATCGCTCGGACGATATCGACGAAATTCAAGCATACCGTCGCGAATGTTTGAGCAAAGGCAAGAGCATTTTCGCCCCCGTTAAGAAATGCAACAGGATTTTACATGATTATGGGCAGATCGATTTAATTATTAATGCTTTTTTCGATTTGCTCGATAATTGATATTGACAAGCGCCGGAAAGCGTGATAAAATACAAGCAGTCAAGTTTAGTGTTTTTTCTTGACGTTTGCCTTTTGTTCCCGGGGCAACCCGGGGACGTTTTTGTATAAAACCCTCTTGACAATTCCTCCGAGAGGGTATATAATATATCCGTCGGTTGAGGTATGAGCAAGATATTTCACCCGAAGTAAAACTGCATACTTTACCGACGAGCCTTTTCGTGTTGGGTGCTTGCTCCACCCGCGCGGAAAGGCTTTTGATTTGAAAGGAGAATATCATGTCAGAAAGCAAAATTAAAGATGATAATTATTATTTAATTCAAGGGTGGATGATAAATAAACTCGGCTTAAAAGGTGTACCGTTGAATGTATATGCTATTATATACGGATTTTCTCAAGACGGAGATAATGAATATACGGGCGGTTTACAGTATCTTTGCGACTTTTGCGGGGGCGTTAGTAGACCGACAATTATTTCAGCATTAAAAACTTTGATCGAATCAGGATACATAATTTGCCATAAAGAAATTATAAACGGCGTACAATTTAACAGGTATAAAATTTCTTTACTACCAGTAAAAAAATTTAACGGGGGTAGTAAAGAAATTTTACAGGGGGGTAGTAAAGAAATTTTACAGGGGGGTAGTAAAGAAATTTTACCCAATAATAAAGATATTAATAATAAAAGTTATGATAATAAAAATAATAATAAAAATATATACGCCCCCGTAGTCGAATATCTGAACGAAAAAGCGGGGACGAAATATAAACCGTCAAACAAAGTCACGCAACGACACATAAATGCGCGTGTAGCTGAGGGCTACACTCTTGACGACTTTAAAACAGTTATTGACAAGAAAGTGACCGAATGGAAAGGCACAACAATGGAGCAATATCTTCGCCCGGAAACCTTGTTCGGTTCAAAATTTGAAAACTACTTAAACGCAACCATTCAGCCGAGAAACGGGCAAAAGGTAATCATAAACGGCGAAGAATATATATATAATAACGGCAATTATTATATACCGAATGGAACAGGCATAGCAGTCGACCCATACGCGGACAATGACCTGCCGTATTAAAAAATAAATCAAAGGAGAAAAAAGAAAATGGGAACAGATTTTGAAAAAATACTTGATGAAGTCAACGAAAAGGCAAAGGAAGCAGTAACCAACAAGGGCGATTATATCGGCGATAACGGGCTTTTGTACTGCGGCAAGTGTAACACGCCGAAGCAGTGCAGAATAAACATCTGCGGCAAAATAAAGACGGTTTATTGTCTTTGTGAATGCGGTTGCGTTGCACAGGACAAAGAGCGAGAAAAAGCGCGAAAAAAAGAACGCGACGAATGGATAGAGAGGATGCGGGCGGTAGCTTTCCCCGCTGAAAAATTCTATAAATACACGTTTGCGAACGATTTCAGGAGAAAGCCGGAGCTGACAAGAGTTTGTAAAAATTACGTTGAACACTTCCCCGATATGTCAGAATCCGGGACGGGATTGCTCTTTTACGGTTCAACAGGTACGGGAAAATCATATGCGGCAAGCATGATCGCAAACGAGCTAATAAGCAGAGGGATCCCATCGCTGTTTGTCTCTATAAAATCACTTGTTAAAGATATCCGGGAATCTTTCGGGGCTGAAAAGCTGGTGACTGCCGGGCTTAATGAATACAAATTCCTTATTATTGACGATCTCGGATTAGAGAGCAAAACACCGTATATACAAGATATTATACTTGATATCATAGAAACGCGCACAAACCTCGGCTTGCCGCTGATTATAACGACAAACGTTTCAATAAAAGAGTTAAAGAATCCGCAGAGTATTACGGAAAAACGCATAAACGACCGCATTTTGAAAATGTGCTTCCCAGTGGAAGTGGCGGGCGAGAATTACAGATACACCGCGATAAAACAGGACTTTGAAAAGACAAAAAATATATTATACGGTGAAGATCAGAGTGAGGACGACGAATGACGCTTAAAGAAGCCGGAGAAGCTGCCGAAAGGCGGGACAGAATAGAATCAAACGGAATCACATACGAAAAAATAATAATGATCGGCTATAAATATACGGACGACAGCGGGCGAGTACCTTTTGTAAGGCTTAAAGATATAAACAAATTAAGCGTAACAGACGCGCACCCGTCGCAATGTTCTGTATATAGCCCGAGCGAGGAAAGGAAATAAAAATGCCGAGAGGAGAACAAACAATAAAAACTAAAATATGCCCGGTATGCGGTCATGAATTTATCGTCGCACCTTATCATGCGTATAAACGCAATATACACAAGAAAACGACGTTAATATGTTCATATCATTGTTTGCTTGAATACGACCGCCAAAGAGAAAAAGCAGCTTTACAAACGGAAGGAGAAAAAACATGAATAACTGCGCATTTATCGGACGGTTTACCGCCGATCCCGAACTTAAACAAACACCTGCGGGCTTGTCTGTTTGCACGTTTACGCTTGCAATAGACCGCCCGAACGCAAAAGATATGACGGACTTTATAAATTTTGTCGCATGGCGCGAAAAATCGGAATTTATCGCGCGATACTTTAAGAAAGGCAACAAGATAGCAATAACGGGAACGCTTACAAGCCGCAAATATCAGGACACGGCGGGAGCATTCCACAAGACCTTTGAAGTATTGGTAGACCGTGCGGAATTTTGCGAGAGCAGAGAAAAAACGGCACCAGCTCCAACGGCAGAGGATATGAAAAACGCATACACTCCGGCATATCAGCAGGTGCAGGCACAATTTGAAGAAATTCAGGGGGGAGATGACCTGCCGTTTTGAAATACAGAAATAAAAAAATCACATACGACGGTATCACGTTTGACAGCCGGCTTGAAATGAACCGCTATTGCGAGCTTAAACTTTTAGAGCGCGCAAAAAAGATTACAGGGCTTGAATTACAGAAAGAATATATATTAATACCCCCGCAATATGAAAAGAGCGCAGAGGGCAAAAAAACGCGGGGCAGGTGCATTGAACGCGCGGTCAAATATATTGCAGATTTCGCATATATAGACGAATACGGTCAAACAGTCGTCGAAGATACGAAAGGCGTAAAAACAAAAGATTACATCATAAAGCGGAAATTGATGTTATATATTCACGGTATCAGAATACACGAAATATCATAAAAGCAGGCGGCAGAAATGCCGCTTTTTGATTTTTTCAAAAAAATTGAAAAAAGCTGTAAAAAGCTATTGACAATAGCTGTACAAAGTTGTATAATGTAGTCACAACGAAAGGGAAAACCCGATAAACGAAAGGAAAAACAAAATGAAAATTGAAAAAATGCTTGAATATTATGGCTTTAATAGTATTAAAGAATTTGGCGAAAATTATGGATTTTATAATGAAGCAGACGCAAAAAGATTTCTTATTGAGATATACGAAGAAGATAATATCTAATGTAAACAAGCCGAGCGGGGCGGCAAAACCCCGCAGAAAGGAAAAATATATGAAGAAGAAACAGATCATCATTTTATCCGTTATCACGCTTTTAGCGTTGATATTAAGCGGATGCGCAGGGAAGAAAACGTTTTCGATTTACAATATTTCAGAACTGCGGAAAGAAGCGCCGGAATCGGTGACGATATATCCGGATGACCCGTCGGCGGAGAGCGTGGACGTAAAGGACGCGGCGGCAATAAGCAAAATTCTTTCGTATTATGCGGCGCGCAAGTATCACGAAAGAAAAAGCGGAACGCCTGCGCCCGGTTCAAACGCGCACATTGAATTTCATTACAAAGACGGCACAACCGTAAAACTGCCGGTTGAGGGCTTCGAAGGCTACGAGCTGGCAGAGCGTGACGCGCTCGGGAATTACATCGAACAATTAACAGGGAAAAAATAAGGAGAAAAGGGAAGAAATGAAAAAAATATTAAAATGGCTTTTATCTATTTTTACAGGCAAGAGTGACGAAGCAGTAGACGCGGGAATATGTGATTTTTCCGGTCAGGGACGTGATAAATACGGCAGATAACCGTCTGATGAGTCTTTGAAAATTAAGACGAAACCGGGAGAAATCCCGGTCACGGTATAAACCGAATAAAATTATTGCGGTGAAGAAATGAAAGGTTATAAAGCTTTTGCACCCGGTATGATATGCCGAGGAAAACAGTATGCAGAAAACACAGTATTTGAAGAAGCAGCAGCGGTAATATGTGAATCAGGAATGCACTTTTGCAAAGAACCGCTTGACGTTCTCGATCATTATCCGCTTGTGAATGATGACGGCGAAATAACAGAATTTGCTGAAGTGGAAGCACTTGACGAACCCATAACAGACGATAATAAAAAATATTGCACGAAAAAGCTAAAAATAGGCGCAAAAATAAGCTTTGCAAAATTGGTGCAGGCAAGTGTAAATTTTGATCTTAAAAAAAATGTTCCGGTAGAAGATACAAAAATTAAAACCACATCAAAAGATTTCGCACAGATCGGCTCCAGCGGTGATTCCGCACAGATCGGCTCCAGCGGTAATTTCGCACAGATCGGCTCCAGCGGTGATTCCACACAGATCGGCTCCAGCGGTGATTTCGCACAGATCGGCTCCAGCGGTGATTTCGCACAGATCGGCTCCAGCGGTGATTCCGCAAGAATC
>DNGF01000190.1:3452-4883 GCA_003486665.1 Oscillospiraceae bacterium | reverse complement strand
ACTCCGGTTTCCTTATTAAGAAGGCGTACCTTTACGCGCATAGGTGCGGAATAGCTCGCATCGCGCTCCTTGCATTCTCTGATCGAATACTTCGGCTTGTCGTCCATTCTGTAATCGACAAACTTGAGTACCCAGTTACCGGTGTAATCGGTGATATCCGCAATATCGCGGAACACCTCTTTAAGTCCGGTATTCAGAAACCAACCGTAAGAGTCTTTCTGAACCTCAATGAGGTTTGGCATTTCCATAACCTCTTTGATTTTTCCGAAGCTCATTCTGGTTCTGCTGCCCCTTGCAACGGGAGAAACATTCGTCATTGACTAACCAACTCCGTTCTTTTTATTTTCGTCCGTGTGTGAATGTGTAGCTTATAAATACTTGTTAATTATGACAGTTTTTGCTCAAAAAGCGAGCATAATTTTTCCAAGGAAAAAAGACCCAAGGACACACAATGCCATTATAATTGTTATAGCATTATACAGCATAAAAATAAATAAGTCAAGCGATAATATGCGAAAAACACAACTTTTTTTAAAATGTTGACAATTTCTATAAAATATATAAATATTGTCGATAATATATTGAAATAATCCACCAATCTGTGCTATAATGTATAGCAATAAACCAAGAAGGAGTGTGAATATGTCTACAACCGCCGCGCAGGAAGCGGAGAATCTTGAGATTGAAAAGGCGGAAGCGCGTATCAATGCCGACCGCAATCTCAACAAAAACCGACGTTATGTCGGTACCAAAGAAACTCTCGCTTATATCATCTACGATATTTCAGCCAGTTTTAACATTTCAAAGTACAATGATGTTTTCATCACCGATATTGTTCAGATCGGTTTAAGATTTCAGACGATCGTTACTTTCGTTATCGGAATATGGGACGTTATCAACGACATTTTTCTTGCCGCAATCATCGACAGAACACGAACAAGATTCGGAAAATTCAAGCCGTACCTGATTCTTTATGCAGGTCCCGGACTTCTTCTGAGCTTTTTCTACTGGATGATGCCGATTTTCTTTACCGGCATGGGACCCTATAATTCCACAAAGCTGACCGCCTACATGATTTTCTCAATCTTCAACAATCTGGCAGGTTCGATGAATAACATTGCCAAAACAGGTATGCTTTCAACGATCACGCCGAACGTTGTTGACAGAACAAGGCTTATCACTCAAGCAAACCTTTTCTCCGGATTTGTTGAGAGAGGACCCGAAATATTGATGGGTCTGCTTATTGATATTTTCAATAATACGGGAATAGGAAAAAAATTGCCAAAGCTTTTCATCAGTGCAGGTCTTATCACCTCGCTGGCTTCGGGAATTATGGCTCTGTACTTCGCAATCGTTGCCAAGGAACGCGTCATTCAGAAATCCGAGAAGCCGAGCATTTTACAGGGTGTTAAATCGGCCAGTGTCAGAACA
>DNGF01000190.1:0-3435 GCA_003486665.1 Oscillospiraceae bacterium | reverse complement strand
TGTTCTGACACTGGCCGATTTCCTCACAGCGCTCGGAATCAACTCAGGAACGAACTATTATTACATAAACGTTCTCGGACTTGCCTCGATGTCCACGATCGTCGGAATCCCCGGCGCAGTCGTTTCACCGATAAGCTATTCCTACGTTACAAAAGCAAGAGAGCATTTCTCAACCAAGTCATTGTGGATTTTCAGCTCCGTGCTCCCCGATATTCTTATGCTCGGTGTATTCGGAGTCGGCTCGATCAACAATAACTACAGAAAGAGAGCCGCAATGATTCCCGCATTCATGATTCGTGAAACGATTTGGATGGGTGTTTACGGAATCGAAAAGGTTATTCCCGAGGAGATGCGTAACGAGTGTATCGACTACGGCGAATGGAAAAACGGTTATCGAACCGAGGGCATGACGGGCGTTGCTAAGGGTCTTGCACAGAAGCTTGTCGGAACGCTCGGAGGAACAATTAAAGCGTTCATTCTCAGCCGTATCGGCTACAAGGAGGGCGCAGGCTACGGCAATCAGTCGGCACATACCGAATATATGCTGTTCGCAATGTGTACAATTATCCCCGTAGCAACAGGCATTTTCGGACTTATTCCGAAGTTCTTCTATCCCATTGACGCAGAAACACGCGACAGAATGTATCGCGAGCTTGCCGAAAGACGACAGGCCGTCGCAAAGGAAATGAACGACAAGGCAGCACAGATTCATGTTGAAGCGCAATCGGAAGCATAAATTTCAGTTTAAAAACGCAGTAAAGGCTGTGACGAAAGCAAATTTCGTCACAGCCTTATTTTATTTACAGATCACGATTGCAATTTTCTAAGCAACGCTGTGCAATTGAGATATTGCTCTTATTTTCTGAATAAGATTCCGAATATCCTTGCAAAGAAGCTTGTAAGCCTTGCCATAAAGCTTGTCGGCTGAGTCGGAGCTTTTCCGACATTATCCTCTCCGATAACCTGATTTGAGCCGTTGGTGTCAAGCGGCTGAGCCTCTCTTGTTTCAAGGATTTCGCCGCAGTCCTTGCATTTTTTTATCTCTTTGCCGTCCTCGGAAAGCTCCCACTCCCCTGCCGTATGACCTGTTGCGGGAAGATATTCGCTCTCGGTGAACCTTTCGCGGCACTCCTTGCAGATGTCACAGCGATAACCCTTTTTAGTGCAGGTCGGTGCAAAGTAGATATGCTCGATATCGTAATGATCACATTCAGTGATGGTGGCTATTGAATTATCCTGAGCGAATTCATATGCCGCCGAACCCTCTCGGCAGATGAATGTGATGCCCTCCATTGTCTGATACGGTCTTGTGACGGTATAGAACGCGTTGTAATAAATCTTCGTAACGTTCTTCGAAATTCTTACCATCTTCATATCCGTACAGCCCTCGGAAGCCTTTTCTTATATTCCGCACCTCACTTAAACAGTTTCAGGAACCAGTTGATAGCCTTGACGAATGCCGCTTTCACCGCATTGAATGCCACCTGAACCTTATCCTTGAATCCCTGCTTGACCTCAATATTGAAGTCAACGCTTGCTGTTCCTTTGAAATTGCCTATGCCCTTTATTGTGGCAGTTGCCGTGCCTGCCGAACCGTTGTTCTTATAGGACACGGTATAATCCTCGCCCTCCTTGAGCGTCCTGCCGTTGAACTTAACTCTGACCTTCGGCTCGCAGGGGGTCAGACCGTTTGTGATCTGCGTCGGGATTGAAGCGATCTCCGCCTTGTCGATCGAAACGGCGATGATTGCAAAATCAACCTTTGTCACAAGCATTGAGAAATCCTCAAGACCTGTTACGATAACGTTCGCCGTACCGACGTTTATGTTGTTAATATATTCCGTTGAATAGTCCTTATTGTTTGTGAGCTTTCTGTCGGAAAATCTGACCGAAACCTGCGGTTCAAGCTTCTTGCCCGTGTAGCTTTGATTTGCGATAGGGTCAACGATGAGCGTTGTTACCTTGATTCCGTTCGCCTTTGCATAACTCTCTGCATAGGAATTCTCGTTGCAATAAATCGTGAGCTTGTCACAGGCCTCAAATGCGTTATCCGCAATTTTCTCAACCGAGTCCGCAATGACCGCTGTTTCGAGATTTTCACACGATGCGAACGCAAGTGTGCGGATCTCCTTAACGTTTCCGCCGACCTCAAGAGTTTTGAGCTTGTCGAATGCCACGAAGCTCCCGCTTTCAACCGCCTGAGATTCCAGGTTTGAAAGTGTCAGCTTAACATCGGTGATTCCCGTTTCGTCAAATGCACCCTCATCAATGCAGGTTATATCCTCAAATGTGAAATCTTTCAATGAAGTACAATAGCGGAAAGCTTCATACAATATTTCCTTGTTTCCGATTCTGTCCCATGTGACCTTGTATAATTTTTCACAGCCTGAAAATGCCCAGTTCCCGATGTATTCCGTATTTTTTGAAATAACTACCGTTTCAAGCTCCTTACAGTCCTTAAATGTACTTCCTCCGAAGTCAACAATTGAATCGGGCATTACAACATTCTTTAATGCCGTATTTTCAAAAGCAGCCGGGCCTATCGTAACAACCCCGTCCTCAAAGCTTATCTCGCTGAGATTCTTACAATCGGTAAATAAATATCCGGGAATAATTTTCTGATTTTTGGTAAAGGCAAACGAGGTTACCATGGTCTTGCGAAAAGCAGCGTTTCCCAGTTCCGCCTTTTGCGCAAAATCAGCATTTGTGATTTTTGTATAAGCGAAGGCACGATTACCTACAAATTCAATATTGCTGTTCTCGCCGACAATAACTTCCTTCAATTCAAGGCAATAATTAAACGCATCGTGTTCAATTCTATTTATACTGTCGGGCAAAGTGATGCTTTCCAAAGATTTACATCCATCAAATGCCTGCGCCACAATTGATGTCCGGCCGTCCGCAATTTCAACATTTTTGAGCAGTCGGCAATTTGCCATGGCGCCGTCCCATGATTTGAGAGTTTTCGGAATTTTTATTGACTCGATCGAGTTATATGCAAAAGCTTTCACTCCGATATGCTTCAGCGATTTTGGAAATTCAACCGAACTTATTCTTCCCATGTCATCGGAAATATTGTTGCTTGATGTTCTTATAAAGGCTTCCTTGCCTATGTATTCAATTCCGTTCGGCAGCTTCAGCTCGCCGTCAAACGGACAGTATGCGAATGCCTGACCGCAAAGCATTTTCAGCGATGACGGGAGATCGGGATTTACAAGCGAGGTGCAAAGTGCAAACGCGCCGTAGCCGATGTACTCAACCGAATCGGGAATACTGACAAACTCAAGCGAGCTGCAGCCCGTGAAAGCAAAGTCGCCTATTCTTTTCAGCGTTGACGGGAATTTGACTGCAAGAAAATCATATTTTGAGGTATAATTTCCGATATCGTCCTGCGATACCGACCTATACTTGTTTTCCGTCTTACTTTCAAAAGCC
>DNGF01000056.1:1814-11086 GCA_003486665.1 Oscillospiraceae bacterium | reverse complement strand
AAACGAAGCCATCGGGGAACGGTCCGAAATCCGTATGGAAAACGTCCTGACCCGTTGCCTTGAGCGTTGCAATTGTTCTGCCGTGGAAACTGTTCTTAAGTGTAATAATTGTTGAATGGCTCTCGTCACCGTACTTGTCAAAAGCGTACTTTCTTGCAACCTTGATCGCACACTCGTTAGCCTCGGCACCGCTGTTTGAGAAGAAAACCTTTCTCATTCCCGTTCTCTCGCAGAGAAGCTCAGCAAGAGTTGAGCAGGGCTCGGAATAATAGAGATTAGATGTGTGGGGGAGTACGGAGAGCTGATGTGTAACAGCCTTCTGCCATTCATCGTCGGCAACGCCGAAAATGTTTACGGCAATTCCGCTGCCGAGGTCAATATATTCTTTGCCGTTGCTGTCCGTGAGGATTGCGCCCTTACCGCTGACAAGCTCAATGGGGAATCTTGCATAGGTGTTGGCAACGAACTGCTTATCGTTTGATGTTATGCTCATTTTTGTCAGACCTTTCTTATTTATCACCCTTGACAAACATCGTTCCGATGCCCTCATCGGTGAGAACTTCTATTATAATTGAATGGGGAATTCGTCCGTCAATAACAAATACCTTGCGAACGCCGAGATTGATGGCGTCAACACAGCACTGCACCTTGGGAATCATGCCGCCGGAGATAATTCCGTCGTCCATGAGCTTCGGAGCGTCCTCGACAAATATTTTTGAAATAAGGGTTGTCGGGTCGTCCTTATCTCTGAGAATTCCTGCAATATCGGTCATGGAAATAAGGCTCTCTGCCTTGAGTCTGCCTGCAATTCCTGCGGCAACCGTGTCGGCATTGATGTTGTATGTGTTGCCCTCATCGTCAAAGCCTACGGTCGAAACAACGGGGATATAGCCCATATCAATAACGTCAAGAATCGGCTGAACGTTGATATCGGTAATTTCGCCGACGTAGCCGAGCTCAGCTGCTTTCGGCTTCGCTTTGATCATTCCTCCGTCCGAGCCGCTCAGACCGATTGCCTTTCCGCCTCTTGCACAGAGCAGATTGACAAGGCTTTTATTTATCTTGCCTGCAAGAACCATCTGAACAACATCAGCCGTTTCCTTGTCTGTAACGCGCAGACCGTTGACAAATTCGCTCTTTTTGCCGATCTTATTCAGCATACCCGTAATTTCGGGACCGCCGCCGTGAACGAGAACAACCTTGATTCCGATTGTCGAGAGCAAAATAATATCGCTCATTACGGATTCTTTCAGCTCCTCGCTGATCATGGCGTTGCCGCCGTACTTCACAACAAGGATCTTTCCGTTATATTTTTGAATATAGGGGAGGGCGCGGGTAAGAATTCCGGCTTTCTCTTCCATTGAAATATTCATCTGTATTTCACCTCAGGTTCTGTAGTCACCGTTGATTTTTACATATTCATATGTGAGGTCACAGCCCCATGCCGTTGCGTCAAAGTCACCGTCATTAAGGTCAACAAGAATTTCAATCTCTTTTTCGAGAAGAATTTCCTTTGCCTTTTCCTCCGAGAAGTCAACGCCTGCACCGTTGTGACAAACAGCTATTGTACCCTTGACCGACTTGAAGCTTACGTCGATTTTATTGATGTCAACATCCGCTCCGCTGTAGCCGATCGCACAAAGCACACGGCCCCAGTTAGCGTCCGCGCCGAACATGGCTGCTTTTGTAAGCGATGAACAGATAACAGACTTTGCAACTTTCTTTGCGATTTCATCAGTCTTGCCGCCCGTTACCTTGCATTCAAGCAGCTTGGTTGCACCCTCGCCGTCACCCGCGATTTTCCTTGAAAGATAAACGCTGACCTTGTGGAGAGCCTCGCAGAATTTGTCGTAAGCCTCGCCCTCACTGTCGATGAGCTTATTTTTCGCCATTCCGTTGGCAAGAACCGCGAATGTATCGTTGGTCGAAGTATCGCCGTCAACGCTTATCATGTTGAATGATGTCTTAACGTCCTCGCTGACAGCCTTCTGAAGCATTTCGCTTGTGATTGCAACGTCCGAGGTGACAAAAACAAGCATGGTTGCCATGTTCGGGTGGATCATTCCGCTGCCCTTGGCAATTCCGCCGATTCTGCACTCAACGCCGTCAATGTCAAAGCTGACTGCGATTTCTTTTTTCTTTGTATCGGTTGTCATGATGCCCTCTGCGGCAAGACCGCTGTTGTCGTAATCAAGACCTGCAACAAGCTCGTCCATACCATTGGCAATCGGAGCGAGGTTGAGCGGCATACCGATAACGCCTGTTGAACCGACAATAACATCGTCCTTGTTTATGCCGAGTGCGTCCTCGACAAGCTGACCCATTGCTTCCGCTTTTTCAATTCCATCGGCGTTGCAGGTGTTCGCAATGCCGCTGTTGCATATAATAGCCTGGGCATAGCCGTCGGAAAGGTGCTTCTGATTGACAAAAATCGGCGCACCCTTGACAAGATTGGTTGTATAAACAGCCGCCGCAGTAGCCTTAACATCGCTGACAACAAGCGAAAGGTCACGCTTTGACTTGTTCTTTCTTATTCCGCAGTGGATTCCGTTGGCTCTGAAGCCTTTTGCGGCGCAAATGCCGCCCTCAATAGTTTTCATATCGTTTTATACCTCTAATCCTGTTTTTTCGTCTGTTCCGAGAAGAATGTTCATATTTTGTATAGCTGCTCCCGAAGCGCCCTTGCCGAGATTGTCGTATCTCGACATCAGGAGAATCCTGTCCTCGTTGCCCTCAACGAAAATCTCCATTGAGTCATCAAACGAAAGCTTGTTGGAGCAAATGAAACCGTTCTCTCCGATTTCGTCCTTATATTTTACAATATCCGAATGATATTTGTTGGCGTAAATCTTTTTTATATCCTCGATCGTAACATCATTGAGCTGTTCCCTAAAAAGAGGAACGGTGACAAGCATTCCACTGTAATAGTCGGCAACGATCGGGCAGAAAGCCGGGAAAGCGTTGATTCCGGTAATCGCTTTCATTTCCTTGAGGTGCTTATGATTCTGATTCAAGCCGTATTGCCTTGGCGATTCGAGCGCAACATCGGGTTCTGCATCCTCATATTCGGCGATCATTTTTTTGCCGCCGCCGCTGTAGCCTGTCAGCGAATGGCAGGTAAGAAGCGTGTCGGGAGAGATCGCACCGGCTTCAATGAGGGGATAGACAAGTGAAATGAAGCCGCTTGCATGACAGCCGGGAACGGCGATCCGTTTGGAATTCTTTATTTTTTCTCTATGTGCCGCGGAAAGCTCCGGAAAGCCGTATGCCCAGTCCGGATTGGTCCGGTGGGCGGTGGATGCGTCAATGATCCGGGTATTGCTGCCCTCCGCCAGGGCTACCGCCTCCACTGNNAACCTTGACGTTCTCATTCTCGATCAGTCCGACAGATTCGATCGCAGCTGCATCGGGCAGACAAAGAAAAGCGATATCGCAGGTATTGAGAGCTTCACGTCTTGCTTCAACGTCCTTGCGCTTCTCTTCGGGCAGGAGCATAAGCTCGATATCCGAACGCTCGGAAAGTCTTTCGTAAATCCTGAGTCCTGTTGTTCCGGCTTTGCCGTCAATAAAAACTTTTTTCATGCCTTAAACCTCTAACTTGTTAATAGGGTATAATTATACATAAATATACAAGATATGTCAAGAAAAATACAGATTATATTCATTGAATATAACACAAATATTCATGTTAAAAACCGCAATAAACTGGGAATTTTGCTATCCGGCGGTCAAACGGCGGACAAAGAGTTATAAAATGAATAAAAACATGAATATTCATTTATAATTTTGTTCCGAAAAGACAAATGTCCATAATCCGTAATTATACATTATTATAACGCAGACTGAGGCAAAAAACAACCGTTATTTGTAAAGAATATGAAATAGTTTGTACGAAGGTGTATAGGCAATAACAGAAAATAGAACAAACCTCCCGTTGAACGAATCAAGGGGAGGTTTGTGTCAGAACATTTCCTGTTCAAGATTTCTGAAAATGTCGTCATTGAAAAATTCGGTAATTGTCATGTCGAGTCCGTCACAAAGCTTCTTGAGGGTAATGACCGAAAGGTCACGGCGTCTGTCATCCATCATACTGTAAACCGTTGATGGAGTAACGCCTGAACGAACGGCAAGCTCATTGTATTTTATGTTTCTCTCTGTGCAGATGTTTTTGAAACGTAAAGTTATTGCATCCTTAATCAACATCTATCTTACCGTTTTCCGCTTCATATTTTGCAACACGCTTTTTCAGGTACTGTTCAATTTCCTTGTTTGCGGAACGACCCTCGGACTCCGCAATATATCTGAATTTCTTAAACAAAAGTCTGTCAACACGGAGCGTATATCTCAAAAGCTTATCTTCCATAATAATTACCTCATGAATTTTGATGCAGTTTGTGATAGTGAAGTCTATACATTATATTATATAATCGTTCCGCCGCCGACAACGATATCTCCGTCATAGAACACGACCGCCTGACCGGGAGCAATCGCACGCTGGGGCGTTTCAAAATCGACGCTGACATTTCCGTTTTCGAGCGGAGTAATAACCGCGTCGGTTTCTTTTTGTCTGTATCTGACCTTCGCTTTGACTTTCATCGGTTCGGTGAGCTTTTCAATTGAGATGAAGTTCAGATCCGTAGCTTCAAGGCGATCTGAGAACAAATCGTCATTTGAGCCGAGCACGACCTGATTTTTCGCAAGATCCTTGCTGACAACATAGTACGGAGCTTTTGCCGCAATGCCTAAGCCCTTGCGCTGACCGATGGTGTAGTTGATTATGCCCTTGTGCTTGGCAATGAAATTGCCGTCACGGTCAACAAAATCGCCCTCGGTGAATCTGAATCCGCACCAATTCTCAATGAAATGGGCATAGTCGCCGTCGGGAACGAAGCAAATATCCTGGCTGTCGTGCTTGTCGGCATTGACAAAGCCCTGTGCTTCGGCAATTTCCCTCGCTTCATGCTTAGTCATTCTGCCGAGCGGAAAAAGAGTTCTGCTGAGCTGATCCTGCGTAAGCGAGTAGAGAACATAGCTCTGATCCTTTGTGCCGTCGGTTGCCTTGCGAAGAATCCAACGACCCTTGTCTTCGTCATACTCATTGATGGCGTAGTGTCCCGTTACAACGTAGTCAAACTGTAATTCCTTTGCCCTGTGCATGAGCTGGTCGAACTTGATGTATCGGTTACAGTCTATGCACGGGTTCGGCGTTCTGCCGTTGCGATATGCGTCAACGAATCGCTCAATAACCTGCAATTTGAAATTATCGGTGTAATTGAAAACATAATAAGGTATGCCGAGCCTGTTCGCAACGCTCCTTGCGTCCTCAACATCGTCGAGCGAACAGCAGGTCTTTTCCTTTTTTATACCGATATCCTCGTTGTTGTAAAGCTTCATCGTTACGCCGATCGCTTCATAGCCCTGTTGGGTTATCAGATAAGCAGCGACGGAGCTGTCAACTCCGCCGCTCATGGCAATCATAGCCTTTTTCATAGCTTAGCCCTCGTGACCGCAGCCCTCACAGCTTTCGCAGCTGCCGCCGCAGTCAGCGCCGAATACGTTCGGGTCAAGCTCAAGACCGTTCTTGGTGTAGTAATCCTTGAGAGCTGCCTTAACAGCCTGCTCGGCAAGAACAGAGCAGTGAATCTTTGCCGGCGGAAGTCCGTCAAGAGCCTCAACAACAGCCTTGTTGCTGAGCTTGAGAGCGTCCTCAATCTTCTGACCCTTGATCATCTCGGTTGCAATTGAGCTTGTAGCAATCGCCGAAGCACAGCCGAAGGTGTTGAACTTAACGTCCTCGATTTTACCGTCCTTGATTTTGAGGTACATTTTCATTATATCTCCGCACTTTGCATTGCCGACCTCGCCGACGCCGTCTGCGTCATCCATTTTGCCGAGGTTTCTCGGATGCTGGAAGTGGTCCATTACCTTTTCACTGTATAGCATAGTAGTCCTCTCCTTTCATTATTCTCTCCCAAACGGGGGACATATCACGGAGCATCGAAACGATTTTCGGAAGCTCCTCAATGATGTAATCAATTTCTTCCTCGGTATTGTATTCGCAGAGAGAAAGACGGAGTGAACCGTGAGCGATCTCGTGCGGCAAACCGAGTGCAAGCAGAACGTGGCTCGGATCAAGTGAGCCTGAGGTACAGGCAGAACCCGAGGAACCGCAGATTCCCTTGAGGTCAAGGTGAAGCAGAAGCGACTCACCCTCGATGCCCTCAAAGCAGAAGCTTACGTTACCGGGCAGACGGGGCGAACGGCCGCCGTTTACTCTCGAACGGGGAACGATTTCAAGGATAGTGTCGATAAGCTTGTCCCTTAACTTGCTGACATAGGCAATGTTCTTGTCCATGTCCTCACAGCACTTTTTGAGTGCCGCCGCCGTTGCAACGATAGCGGGAGTGTTGGTTGTGCCGGGGCGCTTATTTCTTTCCTGAGCGCCGCCCTGCATGAAGCCCATAAGAGGAATACCCTTGCGGCAATAGAGCGCGCCGATTCCCTTAGGACCGTGAAATTTATGAGATGAGAACGAGAGCATATCAATGTTCTGTTCCTTAACGTTGATCGGAAGATGTCCGACAGCCTGAACAGCGTCGGTGTGAAAATAAACGCCCTTTTCTTTGCAAATGGCGCCGATTTCGGGGATAGGCTGAATCGTTCCGACCTCGTTGTTTGCATACATTATTGTGACAAGGCAGGTGTCGTCCCTGAGAGCCTTTTTGAACTCGTCAAGACGAACGTAGCCGTCCTCGTGAACATCAAGGTAAGTTACCTCAAAGCCTTCTTTTTCAAGCTTCATCAGCGTGTGAAGAACGGCATGATGCTCAAACGTTGTTGAAATAATGTGTTTCTTGCCTTTTTTCTCGCCGAGATGTGCGGCATTGGTGATTGCCCAGTTGTCCGCTTCCGTTCCGCCTGAGGTGAAGTAGATCTCGTTCACGTCGGCACCGATAGCGTCGGCAATGTCGCGCCTTGCCTGCAAAACTGCGGCGGCAGCCTCCTGACCCACATGATGCAAACTTGACGCATTACCGTAGTTGTTTTTTAAAGCATCTACCATTGCGTCGTAAGCCTCAGGGGAAAGAGCTGTTGTTGCAGCATTGTCTGCATAAACAGTTTTCATAAAAATCGCCTGACTTTCTTTTTGTTTTCTTGGATTTAAACAAAGTTGAAAGCAATGACTAAATCCTGATAATGGTATTTTAACCATTCAAACAGATTATACTATAATATTATTTTTTTTGCAACTTTTCTCAGTTAGAATAAACTAACCGACGCGGGTCAAAAACTGTTAATTTTCACAATTAGTTGTAATAAAAGCGTGAAAAGTGAAGCATAGAAAGAATATATAATGTAATACGAAATTATGTAGGTGAAATAATTTAACAAAAAAACAAAAAAACTATTGACAACGAACAAATGTTCAGGTATAATGAAATTACGGATCAGAAAAATGGGAAGCTAATGCGGAAATTTTCGAACGTTCGTTTCCGTAAAAAAGTGATGCTAAGATAAGTTGTTATGATGACTGTGCAGTTGCCGTTTGAGCTTATCATTAATAATAGCACTGCTTTTATTGTCGATGCTGATCCTGCGGTATGATGCGCCGCCGACAGTAAAATATCAATATACAGTCATTTTTAACAGCTTTTAAAATATATTTTTAAAAGGAAGAAAAAACAATGTTTATTGATATCACAGAAAGAAATTTTAATACCACAAAAGAGATATGGGAAAATAACGGAATGAAAACATATGACGTTCCGCTCAGTGCGGCGGATTGTCGTATCGAGGAAAAAGACGCAGTCATAACTTTGCGTCTTCCTCACGAGGATGCCCTTTATACAGATTACGCTTCAATAATGTATTGGATTCAGGGTGACGACGGAACAGAAAGGGAAGAGTCAAGAGCAGGCTTGTCGGTACCATCGTCATGCAGAATGACTGTTGTGATTGGTGACGACGATGTAAGTTCGCAGTTTACATCGACAGTTTCAGGTGGCACAAAGGGCTTGGCTGAGCTTAGAATTCATTGTGAAAATGTGCAGGCTCTTGAGGCGCTTATTGCTGCTCCAAAGGCGATTACTTATCTTAGACCTATGTGGTACACGGGCTATGGCGAGGACAATGCGCTTAACCCCGACAGATTGACGCCCGAAAACACCGTGGTTATGGAGGATATGCGTGACGCTCTTGAATGCAGAAGTCTGACTGAGGGCAGAGGACAGATCTTAAACGGAAAGAAGTATCTGTTTACTTTTGACGAAAATGTTTATACATGGAACTATTCTCACAATAACGGCACCAATGTTATAAATGTTCCCCTGTCACCCTCATATTATGAGATTATTCACAAAGACGGTACAGAGGATTTCACAGATGATCCAAATGTAACAGGCTCTTTGCGATATGACGGTAAGCTTATTTATACAACAAGTGGCTGCATTTACGTTAAGATGAAGCGTATGGATTGCTATTTTGGTGATGATATAGGCTACGGTCCGGATAAAATCGAGGATGTGCTGAACGGGAATGTTGTCGAGTATCTGGATGACACGGAATTTCTTCAAAGCTTTATCAATACTTTCGATACAGATGAAATGATTAACCTTAATCTCCGACGCAGCGGACTTTATCTTGTAAGCGGAACATTGAGCTTTGAGAAATCTAATATCTGCATTATCGGTCACGGTTCGCAGATAAGGGTATGGGAACCGAAAGTTACGAAAAAAGATGATTATTACATACTTTTCGGAAATTCGAACAATACCGGAGTGAAGAACATTGAAATGTGTGACTTGAAGCTTTCGGGATTGACAAAGTATGAGAATGGCAATATCGTAAACGGTCAAGAAAAATGTTTGCGCTTTCAGGGTTATACAGAGTCATTGCATTTCCCTGTCAATATGACGGTTTATAATGTTGCAATAGACGGTTTTGATTTTGCGGTTCACACGAATGCGGGCATTGTGTCGAAAAATCGTCCGTTGAATCACAGATTCATCAATTGCAATGTTTCAAGAACTATGTTTGGTTATCACTTTAAGGCTTGCAGCAAAATTCTTGTATCGGGCGGCAGTATTGACAATTCGTTGTCTGTTGATAAGACCAATCATTGTGTGTATGTTTCAGAGGGTTCAAATTATATAACCGTTGAAAATTGTGTATTAAAAAATTCAACGGGTGCTGCAATTCATCAGATGGGCGGAACTAAGACCTCTAAAATGGAACACAATCATTATCACCATTTGACTATCAAAAATTGTTTT
>DNGF01000056.1:0-1756 GCA_003486665.1 Oscillospiraceae bacterium | reverse complement strand
GGCAGCAAAACATATTCGAGGAGAAAATATAGGAAGATTTCTTCATCTTAGTGATTGCGGTGGAGTTGTTGTTAAGGATTATTTTGCGACACAGCTTAAAACTCCAACAATTTATGTGGGAGAAGGAAATGAAAAACATTCCTTTACTAATCAAGATCATTACAGTTTGATGGCAATTAGTAACTGTGTTGATGCAACAGTGGAAAATTGCTATTTTGATGGAGCGATTCTTTTTAAAAACGGAAAAGCAGATTATACTGACAAATTATATTGCCCAAGATTTATTGCTTCTGAGAAAAATATAAAACCCTTTGATGCAGAATTGTATGAAAACGGATGGGTTGAAGATGGTTATGCAATAGCTAAGGTAATATTTAGAAATTGCCGATTTACACAGAAAAACGATTATGAAGGATTTCGAAGTGATAGTTTATATGACACGATAGGCTTTAACCCCAAAAGTAAGTTTTCATGGAATTTCCTTTTCGATAATTGCGAATTCAGTAATTTCAGAAGGATTTTCAGTAATAAATGTATATATCTTGTGCAAGGAAATGATGGGAAAAAATCTACATACCGTTTTCACAATTGTAAAGTATATTATGGCATAGAAGAACCTATTGGCAATAATGATGTGCCGGGTAACGGTTTCTTCCTCTATAATAAAGTCGGAGCAAATCTCCTCATATCAGGTAGTTATGATTGCTATACATCTTTTAATATGCCTGATAATATAACGAGTCATAACGGAACAGTAGTGGACTGATAAATCAGTTCATTACTGCAAATAAACAGTTTAAGGATGGGATTCAATATGAAAAAAAGAGTGAAAATTATATCGGTTATCATTGTAATTTTTGCAATGATAACAACCAACGTCTACGCCTACGATTATCCGACATATGACGTAACACTCAACAGCGGCGATGTTGTTGAGGCGTATCAATACTCTGAGGAAAGATTCAACGGAGAATATGATCCGGAATTCAAGTGCGTAAAAACGGTAACTATAAACGCATTGGGAGAAGAACCGATTGTAATAAAAAGAGCTGCTTTTTCCGGCAGTGTTACGAGGCAGGTTGAGCGCCTTATAATAAACGGAACAGTTAAAATCATTCTCAGTTCTTTTGCGTTTAGCTACACGGGCATTACCGATATTGATATCCCATCCAATGTAGTTTTTGAAAGCGGTGCAGAGTGTGTATTCGAAGCAAGCTTTTTGAGAAGGGCGACAATTCGAAGCGATTTGTGTCCGGCAATGTTTCAGGAGTGCTATTCTTTAAACTACGTTAATTTTTTAAACCCAAACATTAAAAAAATACCCGTTAACTGTTTTGATACCTGCGGTCTTCTTAGTATTACTATTCCGTCTTCAGTTACCGAAATTGAGGATGGAGCATTTTACTCAACTTTTTATCTTGAAAGAGTGAATTTGAATGAAGGCTTGGAAAGTATTGGTAACAGCAGCTTTGAAAACAGTAGTTCTATAAAAGAATTGAAATTCCCTTCAACTTTAAAAAGTATAGGCGAAAAAAGCTTCTATGAAACTTCAAGTTTGGTGAAATTGGAATTAAACGATGGCTTGGAGACTATTGGTGAAAATGCTTTTCGTGGTTGCCGTTCGCTTAAATCCGTTACTATTCCTGCGTCAGTAACCTCAATAGGAGAAAAGGCTTTCGGATATTTTTACGATCCTCAGAAAATTGATGGCTTCACCATCTACGGCTACAGAGGGACGGCGGCAGAAACGTATGCG
>DNGF01000061.1 GCA_003486665.1 Oscillospiraceae bacterium | reverse complement strand
CTGTGAGGTTGAATTTGCGAAGTTAACGCTAATCTCCTTATCTGCTGTTGTGATAAGCGATGAATAATCTGCGCCTGTTTCTGTATCAACAGCCTTAAGACCCGCGCTTGCTCCCACATAGTCGTAGCCTGCGAAGCTCGGTGCCGAGAACTTAATGTTCTGACCGTATGCGAAGCTCTTCGCAACGTCCGCAACGCTTGAATTGCTCTCAACGTCCTGAACGTTGATAAGCTTGTAGCCGTTTGCAGTCTTGCTGAGCGCAAGGAAGCGAGCTGTTGCTGTTGAAGTGATCTTTGCTTCAGACTCAATTGCTGCAATTGCGCTGTTGAGGTTGGAAACAGCCGTTGAAAGCGTATAGCCCGAAACTGACGTTGTTGATGCGAGTTCAAGGTTTGCAAGCATTTTGCCCGCAACCTTGTAAAGATTTACAAACTTAGTCCAGTTAGCGTTTGAAGAGTTGTAATAAACGCTTGTGTTGTCAGCTTTAAGACCGTACTTTGCAACTACGCTTGTTGCCTTGTTGACAGCTGCACGAAGGGTTTCCTTGTTCGTCTGAACAACCGTAATCGGCATAACGCTGACATTTGTGTTCCTGTCACTGCTGTCGTAGTTATGATAGCAGGTTCTTACCTTATATGTGTTAGTTGCGTTTGAAGTATTGAGAAGAGCTATATCAATAGGACCGTTATACTTAACGCCTTCGCCCTCATATCTGCCTCTCGAAGTAAATGTACCTTGATTTGCGAATATCGTCTTATAATTATAATATAATCTTTCTGCATTCGCAGTAGAATTTTTTTCTTTGTTTGCTTCAGAGGTTGCCGAATCGTTCTTACCTGTACTGTCTGCAACATACCAACATCCGTTACTCGAACCTTCATCATCGGTAACAAGGAGACCTGTTGAAAGGTTCGGGATCTGCTTCATGTTTGTATAACGGCTGACATCAATTGTAAGTCCGGCTGTCGGAGCCGTTGCGAACGTATACTGCGAAACATCGCCCGAACTGGAGTCAACGCTGTTGTTAACATAATTAAATGATTTAGCTTTTGTATATGGGCTGTTATTGCCATCGGTGTTAAGCCAGCCCTCGGAACCCGCATTGCTCATTCCGGTATAAAAGAAATAGCCGTTTGACTGTACCTGAGTAGCAAACTGAGCGTAATATCTCGTTCCTACTTCACCGAGCTGCATACCGACCGGATTTGTAGATGAGAAAGTGAGAATATTGTTCGTTCCGCTCTTTGAATTCGGATAACGATCTCCCGTTGTCTTAAGAGAATGAACACCGGAAATCCATGTAAGGTTCTGACCGTAAGAGTTATTACCTCTTGCGTTCTTTGAACGTATAGCCGTACCTACCGGCTGAATATACGGCTTATAAATATATGTATATCTGTATACAACCTTGGTCTGACCGTCAAGCTTATCGACAAAAGTTACCTTCCACTCTATGTAGCAGCCTTTTGAACTTGCGGCAAGATAAGGAGATACACTGTCCCTTGTGATCGTTGTGCTGATCTTGTTACCGGCTTTTGTATAATAAATATATGTTGCAGTACCGCTTGTATTGTAGGCTCTGAGCGGCGTTGCATACTCTGCGAGCTGTATCGTACAGTTGGCATTAGCATAATCGCCTGTAGATGTCTGGCTCGTCTGAGTGTAGGCAGTCATATCGGTCATGTTGTTCGTAAGATATTTATACGAAACCGTGACCTGGCTTGCATTCTCATAATAGAAGTAAAAATTACCTGTTGAATTTTCACCTGTTCTGAGTGTTTCAAGATTCGTTGATGAATTTACATTCGAATCAACAAACCACTGGTAATTGTACTTTCCCTGAGTAGTATATCCATCGATTTTAGGCTCAAGATATATCTGCTCCGGAGCGTAGAAATACACATTCGGAACCGTGTTGTCCGAAACGGTAATTGCCGTGCCTGCATCAACAGCGGAGCTGAAAAGCACTCCGATATCAAAGCAAACAAAGGTTGTCAGCATAAGCGTCAAGGCAAGAATGATCGATAACGCTTTTCTGCTCATTCGATGAACTTTCTTCATTAAAACTCCTCCTTATAAAATAAGAGTATGCCGGTTATTGTGATTATAGCATTTTTATTGTGAATAGTCAATATAATTTATGATATTTTGTTGCATTTTAAGTATAAAAAATTATTTTTTTTGAAAAATTATAACAAAATTTATAAAACAAATGTAAATTTGTATATTCCGTAACAACTGTGAAAAGATATTGTTGACAAACATTTAGGAGATGAAAACATGATTGATAAGATCTCATTAATTTTAGTCATCATCGGTGCAATCAACTGGGGTTCAATCGGACTCTTTAAGTTTGACATCGTCGGATGGATTTTCGGCGGTCAGGACGCGATTGTAAGCAGAATCATCTTCACGATCGTTGCTCTTGCAGGTATCTGGTGCATTTCAATGCTTTTCAGGGACAGACGAGAGCTTGAAGTCGGCACAACGATGGAATAAGAGATCAAAGAAACGCAGGGCGCACCGAACGTCCTGCGTTTTTTCTGTCTAAACATAATTTATATTGTTACTGATTGTCAGCATCACATTTATACTTCATTCAGCGATGCAATATACTCATCAAGCGACGGTTCATGTCCGCCGAAAGCAATCACAAGCACAACGGCTATAACAACGACAACATATATGCACCAAAAAGCACGGGCAAAATTGCGTCTGTTTATGTTTGTATTGCTAAAACAAAGCACAAGGTTCACGATCAGTCCGATAAGAGGAACGGTAAACAAAACCGAATATCCGAAATACGCCCATGGGCTTAAAGGTCTGTACTCCTCCGGTCCCGTAAAGTTTTTCTTTGCCATTTTTATCATCCTTTCTTAATGTCGGAATCTTGATCCGACATAATATCCTTTAATAAAATCAACGATACTTCGGCAGCCAATCGCCGTGAGCCTCAAACAGATCGTCAACCAATTTGATTGTATCGTCAATCGAAAGCTCGGACGAAACGTGAGGATCCATCATAGCCGCCTGATAGACAACCTCTTTCTTTCGGGTCACAGCCGCTTCAATCGTCAGAAGCTGAACATTTATCATATTCATGTTCATTGCGGCAAGCTGTAACGGAAGCTTACCCTGACGGCATGGCTGAATTCCCGCGCGGTTAACAAGACACGCTACCTCGACACACGCTTCATCGGGCAGGTTCTCAATAAGTCCGTTATTAATAACATTACCGCCGATTTTATACGGAATATCCGTTGTCATTGCCTCCATAATATACGAAGCATATTCTCTTGATCGGGTATGCGTTACCTCATCGTGAAGATATTTTTCTCTGTCGGCTTTCCAATTTTTGATCTGCTCAACACATCTTCTCGGATATTCATCAAGCGGAATCTTGTAGCGGTCGATGAGTTCGGGATACTTCGCCTTAATAAAGAAATTATTATACTCGGCATTGTGTTCGCTTGATTCGGTACAATAATAGCCCAAACGGCGGATATATTCGTATCTTACAAGATCCTTGCTTTCCGTATTAGGATTTTCAAGCTCGGCAATCGCTCTTCTGCGTATTTCGGGATAAAGATCGGTTCCGTCTGCATCGCGAAGCTCCAAGAGCCAGCCCATATGGTTGATTCCGGCGATACGCTCATACAAAGGCTCGGAATGCTCAATACCGAGATTTCTCAGCAAATCACGGGAGCAAACCTGTACGCTGTGGCAAAGACCGATCGACTTTATACCTGTATATCTCTGCAAATAGCCGGTAAGCTGAGCCATTGGGTTTGTATAGTTGAGGAAATAAGCGTCGGGGCAAACCTCCTGCATATCATCGGTAAAATCCTTAAGTACGGGAATTGTACGAAGTGCGCGGAAGATACCGCCTATTCCGTTTGAATCGGCAATTGTCTGTCTTAATCCGTATTTTTTCGGAATTTCAAAATCAGTCACAGTACAAGGCTCGTAAAGTCCGACCTGAATGGCATTGACTACAAAATCTGCATTGCGAAGTGCATCCTTGCGGTTCTCGACACCGAGATATTTCGATACAGACGCGCGGTTATTGTTTACGTTGCGGTTGATTGCGGTAATCATTATGTAGGATTCCTCCAACCTCTCCGCATCAATATCATACAGGGCGATTTCACACTCGCGAAGCGCAGGTGTGCACATTACATCACCCAAAACATTTTTTGCAAACACGGTGCTTCCCGCACCCATAAATGTAATTTTCACTATACTGTCCTCCCGTTATTCGGCTATAAATTTTTCAATCGGGCTGATATCGAGCTTGTCAAACTGCTTTATAAATCCATAAAAGCTCTTTGCGATTTTCTTCACTCCGCCATTTTCGTTGCTTTCCATATTAAACGGCATAACAGGGTCGTGTACGCTCAAACGAAGAAGAAGCCAGCCGTTTCCGTTGTCCTTATCGGCGGAAATTCTCATGCCTTCGCGGTTATCGTCCGCAATCTTCCAGCCTGCTTTATCCGAATAATATTTTTCAAGCTCCTCAATCACCTTTTCGCCGTATGATCTGAAATCATCGCACTTGATTGAAAAACGAAGCTCCTTAGCTTCAACGGGCTGTTTGAGCGGTGCAAGAATATTTTTGATAGCTTCGCCCGATTTATCCCTTGCAAGCAGAATTACGATCTTGGTCATCAGATAAGCTCCGTCGTCGAGATAGTAATTCTCCTT
>DNGF01000054.1:20011-26547 GCA_003486665.1 Oscillospiraceae bacterium | reverse complement strand
AAAAAGAGCCGCCGTTGCGACTCTTTTTGCTTTGGTGCAGGAGAAGGGACTTGCCGTCTGCTGCGGCTCCGCCTTGCATACTCATGGCTCGCCGACCGTCGCAAGCGACGGTTCCCGGCTCACCGCTCCTCGCTGAAAACAGTCCACCGGACTGTTTTCTTTTCGCTCTGACCCGCTCCGGGTTCAAGTCCCTTTCTTTAAAGCAAAAAAGAGCCGCCGTTGCGACTCTTTTTGCTTTGGTGCAGGAGAAGGGACTTGAACCCTCATGAACTTGCATTCACTAGAACCTGAATCTAGCGCGTCTGCCGATTCCGCCACTCCTGCAAAAATAAAAAGCTCTGAATTTTTACACGGTGAGCCAATCCGAGGCGGGGCACACAGCCTAATCCGCATAAATAATTATAGCATAGATAGAAAAAATGTCAATATTATTCTTTCATTTTTCTTTGTAAAATGATATAATTAACCGAAAACTTTTTTGGAGCGATTATTATGTATCATTTTTTTGTTTCCGCCGATAAGATTTCTGATAACTCTGTTATTATAGACGGCGGTGATTTTAACCATATAAAAAATGTCCTGAGAATGAAGCCGGGCGAAAAATTTATTGCCAATGACGGCAACGGTGCAAGCTACTGCTGTTCGATTCGTGAATTCATGGGTGACAGCGTGATTGCCGACATTGAAAAAGGTCAGCTTGAAAGCACCGAGCTTCCCGTGCGGCTTGTTCTGTTTCAGGGCTTGCCGAAAGCGGACAAAATGGAGCTGATAATTCAGAAGTCCGTTGAATTGGGCGCGGCGGAAATTGTTCCCGTGGAAATGACTCGCTGTGTAGTTAAGCTTGACGAAAAGAAGAAAAAAAGCAAGCTTGCACGCTGGCAGTCGATTTCCGAAAGTGCAGCTAAGCAATCCGGCAGAACGGTAATTCCGGAAGTTAAAAACGTTATTTCGTTCGGCGAAGCTCTAAAATATGCCGATTCGCTTGATCTGCTGCTTGTCCCGTATGAATGTGCCGACAGTTTGAAAATGCTCCGAAAAAAAATTGATGAAATAAAGCCCGGTATGAGCGTAGGAATTTTTATCGGTCCTGAGGGCGGATATGAAGAGAAAGAAATCGAAGAAGCAAAAAAGCACGGCGGAGAAATTGTTTCTCTCGGCAAAAGAATTTTGAGAACGGAAACTGCGGCAATTGCGGCACTGTCAATTTGTATGTTTAACATTGAAGCGAATATATAAGGAAATGATTTATGTTACCTATTGATTTTTCAAACAGAATGAAAGAGCTTTTGGTCGAGGAGTACGAAAAATTTGAGGCATCGTATTCCGAAAATCCCGTGCGCTCTTTTCGTGTAAATACAAACAAAATAAGCAAAGATAATTTTGACAAAATAAATCCGTTCGGCGGCGAAAAAATTCCATATGAGGAGAACGGATTCTATTTTTCCTGTGACGGAATCGGCAATCATCCGTATCATCACGCAGGAATGATTTACATTCAGGAGCCGTCTGCAATGGCGGCAGTTGCAAGCATTGATATCCGGTCCGACTGGAATATCCTTGATCTTTGTGCTTCACCGGGCGGCAAATCGACCCAGGCGGCGGCGCAAAATCCCAACGGAATTCTTATTTCCAATGAAATCATTCCGTCACGCTGTAAAACGCTGACAGGCAACATTGAGCGAATGGGTTTTCAGAATGTTATCACAACCTGCGCCGATGCAAAAAGAATCGCCTCACTTTACGGCGAGGCTTTTGACCTTGTTATTGTTGATGCCCCCTGTTCGGGCGAGGGTATGTTCCGCAAGGATGAAAATGCACGAAAAGAATGGAGCGCTGAAAATGTTTTGCATTGCGCCGAGCGTCAGCGTGAAATTCTTGACGAGATAAAAACAACCGTAAAGTCCGGAGGACTTCTGCTCTATTCGACCTGCACTTTTTCGCTTGAAGAAAACGAAAAAAATGTTGATTGGTTTCTCAGCGAAAATGATAACTTTGAACTGATTGAGGTCAAAGACAGCGTTAAGAAATTCACGGCGGACGGAGTTGTGTTTGACGGCTGCAAAGAGAAAAATATTTCACGATGCCGCAGATTTTATCCGCACATTGCAAAAGGCGAGGGACAATTCATTGCACTGATGAGAAAAAAAGGCGGTTTTGGAATTGAAAATCTTCCGCCGACCGCACTTAATGACATTCCGAAAAAGGAGCAAAAATTAATTTTTGATTTTCTTGACGAAACATTGGTAGACTACAACAAAAATGCGGTCAAAAAATATAAAGAAAATTTTGTTTATTTTGATTCCGATTTTCCTGTACCGTACGGCGCTTTTTCCTGCGGTGTTACAATCGGCAGCTTGCAGAAAAACTATATTAAGCCGCACCACCAATTTTTCTCGGCAATGGGAAAAATGTTTAAACAAAAGATCGAGCTTGACCTTGATCAGGCAATAAAGTATATTCACGGCGAAACCGTGGACTGTGAATTTGATAAGGGCTGGTGCGCCGTAACGGTTGAAGGCTGCCCGATAGGAGGAGCAAAAGCCGTCAATAAAACTGCAAAAAATCATTATCCGAAAGGATTAAGGACACTTTAAAAAAATGACCGCAGAAATTATACCTTCTGCGGTTCTTCTTTTATTATTTGTAAATAATTTTCTGCGTCTTCTCTTGACCTGAATACAATTATTTTTTTATTTAAAAACTTGTTCGTCAATTCATAGATTTTCGGCACGCTTTCTGTTTTGAAATTTTTTATAAAGTCTATGAATCCATCATCAATTTCATTTTCGATCCACGGAAGATCCTCATGCTTTTTCCCAAGACGTTCACGAACTCCGTCAAGACATACATCTGTCGGTAAATCAAATAAGTATATTACATCTGCTTTTGCCATCCGTATTTCCATTGTTCGCATATAATTTCCGTCAATAATCCATTCATCCTTTTGCATGACTTCCGAAAGGCGCTTGTCAAAAACTTCTCTTGTGACGGTTGTTTTGTCGCTGTTCCAATTCATTTTGTCAAGATAACAGAGCGGTGTGTTCGTATATTTGCTCAGTTTCCTTGCAAATGTGCTTTTTCCGCTTCCGGGACACCCGATTACTATTGCTTTCATTGTCCTGTCATCTCCGTTTTATCGGTTAAATGTAAATTCCCGTATTCTTCGAGAGTATCAAAAAATGCGGGAATATTTTTATACCAATACAACCTTTTCGCCGCTGCACGTCAATCGTGCAGGAATGAAATTGCCGTCCACCACGAAATAGTAATAACCCATTCCGCCGTCCGAAAAAGCCTTGCCGTCATATTGCGAATCATCAACCTGAGTGAATATCAATGTCTGATTCTCAAACTTTTTCATTAAATACACTCCGAATTTACTGGAGCGATGCTGTGTATCGTCCACCAACGAAAACGGAAGCAATAATTTTTTGCCATCCTTATCGAAACAATAATTGACGTTGCTGCCGTTGTTCCTCTCTGCAATACACACAACACCTTCGTCACATTCAAAATATGTCACGAGTTCTTCGTGATATCTGTAGGCAAAGAGCTTTTCCACCGAGTCAAACGGATGAATATAGTTTTCAAGCGGAACCACAAACGAAACCGCCGTTAGAATTATTGCCGTAAATGCCGCAGTGATAACCGCCTTACCTTTTTTCTTTGAAACAATGCAAAGCACAGTCACCAGAATTGCAAAAAGCACTGCCCCGCCTATCCATCTTATAATATCGTACGCCATAAAAGGCTCCTTTGCTTTTTTTAATTATATTATCATATGAAATGAAAAAAGTCAATTTTTATAGATTATTGACCAACAATGGCAACGTAATTAGCGGCTTCCGAATAAATATATCTTAAAAAGTTCAAAAATGCGAAAAAAAATTTTAAAAAACTGTTGACAAGCAGAGAAAAGGTGCATATAATAAAACTAACGAATGAACATTTATTCATATGTTAATTTGATATGGCAGGTGAAACAAATGTCAGATAATAAACCAACAATGAATTGCGACGAATGCCCGCATGACAACTGTAACCGCAAGGTTGCGAAAACAGATGTCAGCGACGATGTTCTCTATGACCTCGCCGAGGTTTTCAAGGTGTTCGGCGACAGCACACGAATCAGAATTATTTCCGCCCTCATGGACGGTGAAATGTGCGTCTACCACCTTTCCGAAAAGCTCAACATGGGTCAGAGCGCAATTTCACATCAACTGAGAATTCTCCGAGGCGCAGGGCTTGTACGTCCGCGCAAGGAGGGCAAAGAAAGCTATTATTCGCTGGACGATGAACACGTTGAAGAAATCTTCGGCGCAGGTCTGGCGCACGTATTACACAAAGGAGGAATGTTAGATGTCTGAACATGAACATGAATTCGAGCGCGAGCATGAACAAGAGAATGAACATGGCTGCTGCGAACACGATGAGCATTGCGAATGCGGTCACGAACATCATCATGAGCATGAACACGGTCACAGCCACGGCTGCGGTTGCGGTTGCGGCGGCTGCGCCCACGATGACGATGAGGAAGAGGAAGAAAACAAGCTTTCGCTTACCCTGCTCGGCGTTTCGGCGGTGCTTGTAGTTGTCGGTCTTTTCCTTAAAGCTGTTCCGATTGCACAGATGATAGTCGGCATAGTTGCCGTTGTTCTTGCGGCTTATCCGCTTGTATTTAAGGTTTACGGCGATATCAAGGGCCGCAGATTTACCGAGATTGAGCTTATGCTCATTTCCGTTATTGCCGCTTGCTGTATCGGCGAGCTGAGAGATGCCGCACTTGTTGCTATTCTTTACCGAATCGGTGAGCTTATCGAGGACAAAGCGGTTGAAAACAGCAGAAAGTCCATTGACTCTGTTGCAAAAATTCAGCAGGACTATGCACATCTCGTTATGGACGATGGAACTACGAAGAAAGTTCATGCCGACGAGGTTCCCGTCGGAGCAAAAATCAACGTTCTTCCTTATGAGCGTTTCCCGATTGACGGTATCGTTGAGTCGGGCATCTCGACTGCCGACGCATCCGCAATTACGGGCGAGAGCCTTCCGATTACTCTCGGCAAGGGCGTTGAGGTAAAGAGCGGTATGGTAAACGGCAAGGACAGTGTTACGGTCGTTACAACCGAGCTTTTCGGAAATTCAACGGCTTCAAGAATTGTCAAGATGGTCGAGGACGCAACCGAAAAGAAGGGCAACGTTCAGAAGTTCATTACAAGATTTGCAAAATACTACACACCTGTTGTCGTTGTTATCGCATTTGCGTTGGCAATCATCGGTTCGATCGCAACAAAGGACGTTGCGTCATGGGTCAAGAGAGCGCTTGTTTTCCTTGTTGCTTCTTGTCCGTGTGCTATCGTAATTTCAATTCCGCTCGGCTTCTACACGGGTATCGGCGCGGCGGCAAAGGACGGAATTATCGTCAAGGGTTCAATCTTTATTGAAGCCTTTGCCAAGGCAAAAGCATTTGTATTTGACAAGACGGGTACTTTGACAACGGGTAGCTTTGAGGTCAGTCTGATCACTTCAATGAGTGATTTTTCCGAGGAACAGATCCTCACTCTTGCGGCGGCGGCGGAATACTATTCCTCCCATCCGATTGCAAAAAGCATTATAAATGCGGCTCCGCAGATTGACGAAAAATACCTCAGCGATTTCCGTGAGGTCGCAGGCGGCGGCACAAGCGTAATATTCGATGGCAAGAAAATTCTTTGCGGCGGCAGACGCTTGCTTGAAACGGAGGGCATCGAAACTCCGGACTACACTGACGGCGATGTTTGTGTTGTATTTGACGAAAAAATTATTGGTACAATTACCCTCAGAAGTGCGCTCAGAAAGGGCGTTGAAGACATGGTCGAGCATCTGCGTGACCAAGGTGTTGAACATATTATTATGCTTACGGGCGACAACGAAACGGCTTCCGACGAGGTTGCAAAGGCAATCAATCTTGATGAATACTATTGCAATCTTCTTCCCGAAGAAAAGCTCAGCCACCTTGAGGAAATCAAGAACGAATACGGCAAGGTCGTTTATGTCGGCGACGGTATCAACGACGCTCCGGTTCTTGCTTCTGCGGACGCAGGCGTTGCAATGGGCCTTGGTACTCAGGCGGCAAGCGAAGCGGCAGATGTTATCCTCACGAACGACAGGCTCGACAAGCTCGCTCCTGCACATAAGCTTTTCAAGAGGACGATAAACATTGTTCATTTCAACATCATCTTTGCAATTGTTATCAAGATGATAGTTCTTATTCTCGGTGCGGCAGGCTACGCTCCCGTTTGGCTCGCAGTTTTCGCCGACGTCGGTGTGTGCGTAATCTGTATTTTGATTTCCACGCTTATCGGCAAGGCAAAGAACTCATTCTTTGACACGATCCATTTAAGATAAAAAATAAATATAACAGGCTGTATCAAAGCAATCGCTTCGGTACAGCCTGTTATATTACTTAAAATAAATCCTCCAAAATTCCGAATATGCTTTGTCGCCGTAAATTTTGAAAAGCGTATTATCGACAAAGGTAATTATTTTCGTCAACG